>NZ_VBRA02000007.1 GCF_005774685.2 Texas Phoenix palm phytoplasma
AGGAGGATTTGTTAGAGATTTTATTTTAAATTTGAAATTTTCTGATATTGATATAATAACTAATGCGAATATAAAAAAAATTAAAAAATTATTTAATTGTTTTTATATAAACGAAAAATATGGTTCTTTCAAAATTTTATTTGAAAAAAATATATTTGAAATTAACATTTTTAGAAAAGAAGATGGTTATTTAGATTATAGACATCCAACATCGGTAACAGGGCGTGAAATGATGCCTAATTATTAGTGATTTAACGTATCACGAACATAATGATAATGTGTTCCTTCATATTCTTGGCTTTTGAAACGAAAGAATGAAAAGTTACAGCAAAGAATAAAAGCGGATTGAGGAGAAATTCATATCCAATAAGATTACGCTAGAAGAATGACTCACATGGATAACCTTTATCGAAAAAGGCTAAATGCAATAAACGGGGTAATGATGCTACTGAACAGAAATGAATTGTGACTGTTCATCAAAGTTATTTGAAAAAATAAAAGTTACAATTTTCAAAATTATCAATGTTTTTAAAAAACATCATAGGTTAGTATTAACCTAACTTTGAACTTACCTTTACTTTATATATTATATAAATGAACTTACTCTTTCATGTTATATAGATGTAAGAATAAATTATAAAAAGGTCTGCATGCCTAAATGAGTCGCGTAAATAATTAGAGTAACTTCGATCTTCCTAAACTTCTCTTAGAGAAAAAAATTCTCTGAAAAAAAACACAGAATAGTCTGTGGAAGCAAGGAAAAAGCAGAATCATAGTAGTCGTGAGTAATACAAAGCTTCTTTTGGAAGAAAGAAGTGGACTGACTCACCAAGGCAAAGGGTAATAACCTTTACAAGGCGAAAGAGGAAAAAGAAGTTTTGAGAAAAAACTTGTTTAACCGCCGAATGCTTGGAAACTTGCTTGTTCGGTGGTGTGAGGGGCTTAGATTAATATCTAGTAAATAGAAAAACGGTCTAATTCTATCTCGATCCATCATTCGCTCCAAAAAAATATTAATTTTGTTTGACATTTTTTAATTATTTAAGTATACTAATTTTACATATTTATTAAAATTTTAATAATTTATATTGTTTTTTTATTTAATTTTTTTTATTATCTTTAGGGAAAATTTTTATTTTTTATTAAATTTAATTTATACTTATATTTAAATTTATTTTATTTATAAATTAAATTTAATAAAAATTTTTAAAATAAAGAATTTATTTTATTTTATTAATAAAAAAAATAAGTAAATTTTAATAAACTATCAAATGTTAAGGTATATTATTTCATATGAACAAAAAAGAATCAAAAATAATTTCATTAAAACAAAAAAGCAAAGAAAATAAAGAAAATAAAAAACAAAAAATAAATAATAATGATAAAAATAATAAAACTTTATCAATAAATGAAAAAAAAATAATCCGTAGATGGTTTTTAGTTGATGCAGAAAATAAAATTTTAGGCAGACTTTCAACTAAAGTAGCTTCTGTTTTGAAAGGTAAAAGTAAAACTGATTTTACTCATAATATCGATAATGGAGATTATGTAACAATTATAAATGCTAGTAAAATTGTTTTAACAGGTAAAAAATGGAAACAAAAAAAATATTATAGACATTCAGGTTTTCCAGGAGGACTTAAAAAAATAACAGCATTTGAATTAAAAAATAAATTCCCAAACAAAATAGTAGAAAGATCTATTTTTGGAATGTTACCTAAAACTAAATTAGGAGAAAAAATGCGTAAAAAATTATTTATTTACTCTGAAAAAAATCATAAACATGAATCTCAAAAGCCTATAATTATAGAGGTATAAAGAAATGAAAATGGAAATCAATAAAAATCAATTTTTAGGCACAGGAAGAAGAAAAAGTTCAATAGCAAGGGTTATTTTAAAATTAGGTTCTGGAAATATTACTATAAATAAAAGAAAATTTCAAGATTATATACCTTCGGAAGAAACTAGAACTGATACTATAAAACCTTTAAGATTAACTAAAAAAACAGATGAATATGATATTTTTGTAAATGTTTGTGGAGGTGGAATTACATCACAAGCAGGAGCTATTCGATTAGGAATTTCTAGATGTTTAATAAAAGCAAATCCAGATTTAAAAATTATTTTAAAAAAAGATAAATTATTAACTAGAGATTCTCGTTGTGTAGAACGTAAAAAATATGGTTTGAAAAAAGCTCGTCGTGCTCCACAATTTTCTAAACGTTAATTTGTTATTATCATATTACATCATATTACTTTAAAACATTTTAGAGAACCTACATTCTTTTTTTAAAAAAATATTAAAAAGATTGCAGGTTCTTTTTTATTTTTTTCAGCAAAAAAATATTTTTTTATTTTAATGTAAACATTTAATAAAATAAAATAAACTAAAAGAGGTATTTATGAATAAAATAAGAGTTCGTTATGCTCCAAGTCCTACTGGTTTTTTACATATAGGTAACGCGAGGACTGCTTTATTTAATTTTTTATTTGCTTGCCATTTTAAAGGCAATTTTATTATTAGAATAGAAGATACAGATTTAAAAAGAAATGTTGATAAAAGCGAACAAACACAATTACAACAATTAAAATGGTTAGGTTTAAAATGGTCAGAAGGACCTGATATTGGTGGTAATTTTGGACCTTATAGGCAATCCGAAAGAACAGAAATTTATCAAAAATATGCAAATTTTTTAATAGAAAAAAAATTAGCTTATAAAGAATATAAAGATCAAACACAAAAAAATAATTTTGTTATTCGTTTTAAAGTTCCTTCAAATACTAAATATGAATTTAATGATTTAATAAGAGGAAAATTATCTTTCCAGAGTAAAGATATAGAAGATTGGATCATAATTAAAGAAAATGGTTTCCCTACTTATAATTTTGCTGTAACAATAGATGATCACTTAATGGGTATTTCTCATGTTTTAAGAGGAGAAGAACATATAACTAATACTCCTAAACAAATAATGTTATACAAGTCTTTTGAATGGGATATACCTTTATTTGCGCATTTATCAATAATTTTAAATAAAAATAAAAAAAAATTAAGCAAAAGAGATAACAATGAAATGCAATTTATAGAAAAATATATTAGTTATGGTTATTTACCAGAAGCTGTATTTAACTATTTATGTCTTTTAGGTTTTTCTCCTTCTAATGATAAAACTATTCTATCAAAACAAGAATTAATCGATTTATTTAATATAAAAAAATTAATTAAATCTCCTGCTATATTTGATAATGAAAAATTAAATTTTATTAATTCACAATATTTAAAAAAAATGGATTCACAACAATTAGTAGAACAAACTCAATATTTTTTTAATAAAAATAAAATAAATAAAAACAAAGAATGGATAACAAATTTTATTTATTTATTTAAAAATAGATTAAATAATATTCAAGAAACTATAACTTTATATAATGATTTTTTTTCAAAACAAGAAAAATTAATTTTAAATTTAAATTCAGAAGAATTATCTTTTTTAAAAGAAAAAAATACTTTATATAATATAAAAGAATTATACAATATGATATTAAAAATAAAATCATTAGATGATTCTTCAATAGAAAAATTAATAAAAGAATTTAGCGAAAAAACAAAATTAAAAGGTAAAAATTTATTTCAAACTATCAGAATTTCTTGTTCAGGTAAAACACATGGTCCTGATTTATATATTTTTTTAAAACTATTAGGAAAAAGCCAAATAATTAAAAATATAGAAAAAATAATAAAATTAATAGAATTATAAATAATAAAATAATTTTTTAATTTTTATAATTAATTGTATAAAAAAATTGTATTTTATATTAAAATATAATTATATAGAATATTTTTTTTGAAAAAATATATCTTTAAAAAAGAATTGAGTTTATTTTATGTTATGTTAAAAATTTATAACTCTTTAACAAAGAAAAAAGAATATTTATTAACTTCAAATAAATCTAAACTAAATGTTTACCTATGTGGACCCACAGTATATAGTCATTTACACATAGGAAATATAAGATCTTTGATTTTTTTCAGTATGATGAAAAGATATTTGAAACTAATAGAAATTGAAACATATTTAGCAGTAAATATTACTGATATTGATGATAAAATTATTGAAATCGCAAAGAAAAAAAATAAATCTGAAAAAGAAATATCTTCAAAATATACTTTAGCTTTTTTAAAATTATTAAAAAAATTAGAAATAAAAAATATAAATGAAATTCCAATGGTAACAAATTATATTGAAAAAATTGTATCATTCATTGATATTTTAATTAAAAAAAAATACGCTTATACAACTGATAAAGGAATATATTTCAGAATTAATAAAATAAAAAACTATGGTATTCTAAGTGGACAAAATCTAAAAAAATTAAAAATAAATCAAAGAAAAAAAATTAATAATTTTCAAGAAAAAGAAAATTATAAAGATTTTATTTTATGGAAAAAAACAGATATAGGAATTAAATTTCCAAGCCCTTGGTTCATGGGAAGACCAGGTTGGCATACCGAATGCGTTGTAATGATAAAAGAAATTTTCAAAAATAACACTATAGATATACATGGGGGTGGAATTGATTTAAAATTTCCACATCACGAAAATGAACAAGCTCAATTTTTGGCTAGCGAAAATAAACCTTTAGCTAATTTTTTTATACATGTAGGACACGTAGAGTATGAAAACAAAAAAATGAGTAAATCTACAGGAAATATAATCTTAGTTAAAGATTTATTAAAAAAATTTGAAACAAACGTTTTAAAATTATTTTTTTTAAAATATCATTACTTACAACCAATAAATTTTAATGAACAATTAATCGAAAAAACGCAAAAAGAATATTCAAACTTATTAAAAATTTTAAACAAAAATAATTTTCAATTAAATTTAAATAAAATTAATGATTTTAAAATAATTCCTGATTATATTAATAAATTTCATGAAATTATGAAAAATGACTTTAATACTCCTAATTTAATAACTATAATAGAAGAAATTATAAAAGAATTAAACAAAAACAAGAATTTAAATATTTTAGCACAATTACAAAATACATTAATTTTTTTATTAAAAAATATAAATATAAAAATTATTTTAAAAAAAATAGATCCGCAAGATGAAAAATTATACAATTTATGGGAAAAAAATAAAAAAAATAAAAATTTTAAAGAAGCAGATTCTATTAGACAAATTTTATTAAAAAAAGAAATTATTTAAATTAGAAAAGTATGGTATATTCAATATTGTTATGATAAAAAATATAATAAAAAAAAAAGAAAAATCAAATATTAAAAAAGAAATTTGGTCAAATTTTGAAGGCTTATCAGAAGAAATTGTAAAAAAGAAAATAAAAGAAAAAAAAAACAATAAAAATATAATAGATAATAATAAAACTATAAAAGATATTATATTTAGTAATGTATTTACTTTTTTTAATTTATTATTATTTTTCATGACAATTATAATCTTAAATACTCATCATTATGAACAATTATTTTTTTTATTTATAAATGCTTTAAACCTAATCATAAACATTACTCAAGAAATAAAAGCAAAAATTACTTTAGATAAAATTTCTTTAATAACACATACTAATTCTAAAGTAATTAGAGAAAAAAAATTAATTTCTATTTCTTCGGAAAATATAATTAAAAACGATATTATCTTTTTAGACAATAATGAACAAATTATAGTTGATGCTAAGATTTTAAAAGGATTTTTAACAGTAGATGAATCGCTTTTAACAGGAGAATCCAAACCCATAATTAAAAAAAAAGGTGACTTTTTATATTCTGGAAGTTATGTAATAGATGGACAAGCTTGTGCACAAGTAAAAGCTGTAGCAAAAAATATGTATATTTCTAAATTATCTAAAACAGCAAAAAAATATAAAAAAATTAAAACGCCTTTAACTCAAAATTTTTCTTTTTTAGTTTTATTTATAACTTTTTTATTAGTTCCTATCGCTTTATTATTGTCTTTTTCATTCAAAAAAATTTCAAATGATAATTTTATTTTAAGTCTATGCGGTTTCATGTTAGGAACAATGCCTTCAGGACTTTTTCTTTTAACTAATGTGACTTTAGCTATAGGTTTTGTAAAATTAGCGAAAAAAAAAGCATATATTAAAGATCTTTTTGGAATAGAAATGTTAGCGCAAATAGATATTTTATGTTTAGACAAAACTGGAACTATTACAGATGGAAAAATGGAAGTAAAAGAAATTTTAAATTATCCAAATTACCCTATGAATAAACAATTATTATCTGATATTATAAATTCATTTAGTAATAATAATGCTACTCAAAACGCCTTAAAAGAAAAATTTTACATTAAAGAAAAAAATATTAAAAATAATAATAAAATTATAAAAGTGCAAAATTTTTCTAGTTTATTAAAATACAGTATGGTAGAATTTGATAAATTAGGTACTTTTGTCTTAGGTGCCCCTGATTTTATACTGAAAAAAAATTTTTATATTATTGAAAATGATGTAAATAATAAAACAAAAAAAGGATTTAGAGTTTTATTACTAGCACAAACAGATGAAAAAATAAATAAAATTAACAAAAATACTAATTATAAATTAATTTCTTTAATAATGTTAGAAGATGTAATTAAAAAAGATGCTCCTCAAACTATTAAATTTTTTAAACAAAATAATATAAAAATAAAAATTATTTCAGGCGATAATCCAGAAACTATCAACTTTATATTAAATCGAATAGGAATAAATGATTCCAAACAAAAAGTAATAAACTTAGCTAATTTATCAGAAGAAGAAATAAAGAAAATATCTATTAAAAATGATTTTTTTGGAAGAGCTACACCAGAACAAAAAAAAATAATAATTAATGAAATTAAAAAAAATAATCACAAAGTTGCTATGATAGGTGATGGTATTAATGATATTTTAGCTTTTAAAGAATCAGATTTATCGATAGCTATGGCTTCAGGAAATAAAACAGTTCAAAATGTTGCTAATTTGATATTAATAGATTCTAAATTCCATTCTTTAACTAAAGTAATAACAGAAGGAAAAAGAGTAATTAATAATTTAACAAAACTTTCCGTTTTATTTTTAGTTAAAACTATTTCTTCTTTTGTTTTAGCATCAATAACAATTATAAATAATACATTTTCAAAAATAATATTAACATATCCATTTAACCCTTTACAAATGAATTTAATAGATACTTTTTTTATTGGAATACCTTCATTTTTTTTAGCTTTAGAACCTAGTGAAAAAAAAATAAAAACCAATTTTCTAAAAATTATTTTTAAAAATTCACTACCTTTCGCAATTATGATAGGATTTAATTATTTTTATTTATTAAATTTTATTTTTGAAAAAAATTTTATACAAGAACAAATATCAATTATATTACACTTTATAACTGCTATTATTTTTCTATTTCTTTTGATAAAGAGCTCTATGCCTTTAAAAAAATTTAAATTATTTTTGATAATTTTAATGTTATTAGGGTTTGTAATTTTTGATTATTTTTTATTATTAAATAAAACTGATTTAGTTTCTTTAAAGCAAAATTTAATTCAAAATTATTCTTCATATATAAAAATTTCCATAATAAATATTATTTTTTTATTTTTTGTAACAAAAAAATTCAATATAAAAAAATAAATTTTAAACAAAAATTATTGTATATATTGTTATGCGAATAATACTTTTAAAATAAAAATATAAAAATAAATATACAAAATATAAAAATTATATTATAATGTAATTAATGATAATTTATGGAAAAAATATAATTAAAGAAGCAATAAAATCAAAAAGATTAATATATAATTTATTTATAGATGAAAAAATAAAAGATTTAAAATTTTTAAATTTTTTAAAAAAAAATAATATCAAATTTAAATTATTAAATAAACATCAATTAAATGAAAAAGTTAAAAATAATTCTCATCAAGGAGTTGTAGCAGAAGTTGAAGATTATTGTTATAAAAACTTAAAAAATTCATTGAATTATAATAAAATACAAAAATTTTTAATTTTAGATTCAATTCATGATCCTCAAAATTTCGGAGCTATTTTAAGAACTATCGAAGCAACAGACTTTAATGGAGTAATTATAGGAAAAAAAAATCAGGTTTTATTAAATGGAACAGTAGCGAAATCAGCGAGCGGAGCATTAGAATATGTAAATATTTTTCTAGTAAATAATTTATATACGACAATTTTAGAATTAAAAAAAAATCAATTTGTTATAATAGGTTCTGATTCTGATGCTAATATTGAATTAAATAAAATACCTTTAAATCGTTCTATAGCTATTATTTTAGGTAATGAAGGAAAAGGAATGCGTTATTTATTAAAAAAAAGTTGTGATTTTTTAATTAAAATACCTATGAAAGGTAAAATAAATTCTTTAAATGTAAGTGTTGCAGCTGCTATAATATTGTATTCAACGCAAAAATAAAAAATAATTTTAATTTATTTTTCATTAAATTAATGTTAAAATAAGGGTAATATAATGTTTTTATAATTATTAATATTATTATTTTATTAAAAAAATAATTTTTTTTTATAAAATTTAATTATTTTTTTTCTTTTTTTAATTGCAATTAATTATAAAGATTATAAAAAAGGAAAATTTTTATTAAATATGAAAAAGAAAAAAAATATTCTAATATGTAGTTGTTGTTTGAATCGTAATTATAAAATTAAAATTCATAACAGCAATAATCGTTTAATTTTAAAAAAATTTTGCCCTAAATGTAAAAAACATATTTTACATGAAGAAACAAAATAACAAATAAAATATAAGGAGTTTTTATGGTATTTAAAAATCCGGAAGAACAACAAAATCAATTATCCAATATATTATCCGATATTATTAAAAAAAAATATAGTTTTAACAATATTTTTATTTTTTTCTTATCTATTTTTTTAATGGGTTTGTCTAGAACTTTAAATCATGAATATACAAATTTAGAAGATTTTTGCTTTATTTTATTTATGTTTTCTTTTGTTATTTTTTTGTTTAATACTTTAATATTTATTTTAAATTCATTGGAAATTTTATTTTTAATAAAATGGCCTTCTTTTAGAAAAATTTTAATTAATTTAATACAAGTTTTTTGTTTTACTTTGATTTTTGTATTGATAATAGATTTATTTCAAAATTTTTATAATAACTATATTGATCCTTTCAAAGAAGCTAAAAAATTATTTTCAAATTTTAATATTATTTAATGTTTATCCAAAAAACAAAAAAATTAAAAATAAGGTTATTTTAAATGAAAAATAAAAAAAAAATAAATAATGAATTCGAAGAAAATCAAAAAATAACAAATTCAGAAGAAAATCAAAAACCAAAATGGTATATTATTCAAACTTATTCTGGATATGAAAATTCTGTTAAAGAAGACTTATTAAAATTAGCGAATAGCGGAGTAGGAGTTTCTAATTTAATATTCGAAGTTATTTGCCCAAAAGAAAAATATTTTAAATTTAAAGCAGATGGTTCCAAACAAGAAAAAGAAAAGAAAATGTTTTCTGGTTATATATTTATTAAAATGATTGTTACTGAACAATCTTGGTTTGTAGTGAGAAATATACCAAAAGTTACTGGTTTTTTAGGTTCTATTAAAGGAAGCGATGCAAAACCTGTTCCTTTAAGTGAAAAAGAAATTAACCCTATATTAATAAAAATGGGGATAATAACAAAACCTAATTATGAATATTTAATAAATAAAAAAGTAGAGATAACACATGGTTCTTTTGCGGGTCAAAAAGGTAAAGTGGCTTTTGTTGAACAATCCAAAGATAAAATTATAGTAGAAATAGATTTATTTGGTAGAAATACTCCTATTGAAATTTCTTTTGCTTGTTTTAAAGAAATTAATTAATGCCTAATTTATGTTAAAATTTTAAATTATTTTTTATATTTATTTTATATTTTAGGTGATAAATATGTTATAATTATCTCTTAGAGAATTATTTTTTTAGATTTTGATAATTTTTATTGTAAAAAATTATTTTCAATTTTTTAATTCAATTTTTAATATATATAAAAAATAAATTTCGTTATTTATAATATTTTTTTGAAAGAGGTTTTACAAAATAATGGCTAAAAAAATTATAAAAACTATTAAATTACAAATACCAGCTAAAAAAGCAAATCCAGCTCCTCCAGTAGGTCCAGCTTTAGGTCAAGCTCAGGTTAATATTCCATCTTTTTGTTCTCAATTTAACGAAGCTACAAAAGATCAAGAAGGATTTATAATACCTGTTATTATTTCAGTTTTTCAAGATAGAACTTTTTCTTTTGTAACTAAAACACCACCAGCTAGCGATCTTTTGAAAAAAATAGCAAAAATAGAAAAGGGTTCTGCTAATGCAAAAAAAAATAAAATAGGAACTTTAACAAAAAAACAAATAGAAGAAATAGCTAAAATAAAATTATCTGATTTAAACGCTTATTCTTTGGAAAATGCATGTAAAATCATAAAAGGTACTGCTCTTAATATGGGATTTACAATAGAAGAATAATTGAATATTTTATATTTTTATTTGTTTAAAATTAATTATATTCTTCTTAAGAAAGGATTTATTTTTTTCTATATTGAATTTTATATAGAAAAAAATATAAAAATAAAATAAATTATTTATGAAAAAAAGTAAAAAATATTTAGCAGCAAAAAAATTAATAGAATGTAATAAATTATATAATTTAAATGAAGCTTTAGAATTAGTCAAAAAAACTAAAATAGCTAATTTTGATGCTACAGTAGAGTGTAATTTTTGTCTTAAATTAGATCCTAAAAAAGTTGAACAAAATATAAGAAGTTCATTAATTTTACCTAATGGAAATGGTAAAAATTTAAAAATAGCTGTTTTAGCTAAGGGTTTACAACTAGAAAAAGCAAAAGAATTAAAAGTTTATTGTTCAGGAAATCAAGATTTAATAGATAAAATTTCTAAAAAAATTTTAGATTTTGATGTTTTAATTTGTACACCAGATTTAATGCCATCAATATCTAAATTAGGTCGTATTTTAGGACCAAAAGGTTTAATGCCTAATGCTAAATTAGGTACTGTAACAGAAAATATAGAACAAACAATAAAAGATATCAAAAAAGGAAGAATAGAATACAGAGTAGATAAATCAGGTAATGTTCATACTATTATAGGAAAAATTTCATTTCCAAAAGAAAAATTAGAAGAAAATTTAAAATTTTTATATTCACATTTAACATTAAATAAACCTAAAACCGTAAAAGGAGAATTTTTTAAATCTGTAACTATCTCAACTACAATGGCTCCTGGAATTAAAATAGATCACGTATCTATACAATAAAAATATTTAACAATTAAGTAAATAAAATATAATTAAACAAATCATTTTTTTAAAAAAATATATTTTTTATTTTTAAACAATTATTTTGTTTAAATATTTTTTAGTTGTTTAATTTGAAATATTCATTATATTTTATAAAATAAAATTAAAGAAAGAAATAATAACTAAATCATGTCAAATTCTATTATTAAAAAACAAGAAGAAGTAAATTTATTAGTTCAAGACATTAACAATTCAAAATCAATAGTTTTGTTCGAAAGTCAAGGATTAAAAGTAAGTAATATTACTGAATTAAGAACAAAAATAAGAGAATTCGATAGTAAAATTAAATTATATCCAAATAATATAATAAAAAGAGCTTTTAAAATTGCAAACAAAGAAGAAATTTCAGAATTAGCAAAATATTCTAAATCTTTATTAATAAATAATAAAAATTCAGTAGAACCTATTAAAATTTTGTATGATTTTACTAAAACTAATAAATTTTTGAAAATTATTGCAGGAATTTTTGAAGATAAATTTTATACAGAAAAAATGATTAAAGAAATAGCAAATTTACCATCAAAAGAAGTATTATTGGCAATGTTATCAACAAGTATGTTAATGCCTTTAAAAGAATTAGCAATATCATTAAATTTATTATTAAAAAGAGATAATTTCAAAAAATAAATAATTTTATTTATTGTTAATAATTGAAATTTTTTAATATAAAAAATATATAAATAAAAAAAAAAGAAGGATTTAAAAAATGTCTAAATTAAATAAAGAAAAATTTATAGAATCATTAAAAGGTATGACTTTACTAGAAATAAAAGAATTAGTAGATGGAATAAAAGAAGAATTTGGAATTGATCCTTCTAGCGTTTTATCAGCAACAAATCAAAAAGATTCAGAGACAAAAAATGAACAAGAAGAAAAAACAGAATTCCAAGTTATACTTAAAACTTTTGGTCAACCAAGCAATAAAATTGCAGTTATTAAAGCGGTTAGAGATATAACTAATTTAGGATTATCAGATTCTAAGAATTTAACTGAAACTCCTGATTCAATAATTAAAGAAAATATTAACAAACAAGAAGCTGAAAAAATAAAAAAACAATTAGAATTATTGGGCGCTACAGTAGAATTAAAATAATATTTTAAAAACCTAAGTTGAAATATATCTTAGGTTTTTATTATCTATTTGGTTTCAAAAATTTTTATTAATTTTTATTTTCTATTTATATTTATTTCAAAAAAAATTTAAAAAAAATAATAAAAAATAATTTCAAAAAATATTGGGAGCATTTTATAAATGATAAAATATCGTAACGTTAAATATGGTACTAAAGTAGAACGTCGTAATTATTCAAAAATTAATTTTGATGTTGATTTGCCAAATCTAATTAAAATACAAAAAGACTCTTTTGAATTATTTTTAAAAGAAGGAATTCGAGAATCTTTAAACGAAATTTCTCCTATAGAAAGTTATAATGGAGATTTAAAATTATATTTTAATGATTTTTTTTTAGCAAGTCCTAGATTAAATGTTAAAGAATCTAAAAAAAGAGATTTTAGTTATTGTTCAGAACTATTCGCGGAAGTAACATTAGAAAATGTATTAACAGAACAAGTTAAAAAAAGCCGCGTATTAATGACAGATTTACCTTTAATGACTCCTTCTGGTACTTTTGTTTTTAACGGAACAGAAAGAGTAGTAATAGCTCAAATAATACGTTCTTCAGGAATTTATTTTTCTGAAAAAATAGATATAAAAACAAATAAAATACGTTATGAAGCACAAATTATACCTACAAGAGGAGCTTGGATCGAATACGAACAAAGCAATAAAGATGTTCTTTATGCTAAATTAGATTGTTCTAAAAAAATTCCTTTAACTAAATTTATCCATGTTTTAGGCTTAAATAATCAAGAAGAAATAGAAAGAGTTTTTGGACAAAATTATCTTTTAAATTTAAGTTTTCAAAAAGACAATATTTCTAATACTAATGATTCCATAATGGAACTTTATTCAAAATTACACCAAGGAGAAAAAGTTTCAATTAATTCAGCTAAAGATTTTATAAGAACTAGATTATTTGATAGAAAAAAATATGATTTGTCTTCTGTAGGAAGATATAAAATAAACAAAAAATTAGATGTTTTAAACAGAATTGAAAATACTGTTTTAGCCCAAAATATAATAGAACCGACAACAAATAGAATTATTTTCAGTCGAAACACTTTCGTAACAAAATCTGTTATAGAACAATTAAAAAATTATCGTCATTGTTTTAGAGTAGAAACAATCAATAGCGAAATTACTTTAGAAAACGAAAATAATAAAAATCATATAAACATAATTTATAAAAAAAATAATTCTAATGATGAAATATATATAAAAAATAATATTTTTAATTTACAAACAGGAGAAATTGTAATACCTGCTGATACTTTGTTAGATGATAAAGCAATAAATATTTTAAAACAAAATCAAAATTTTATAAAAACAAAGATCCTGAAATTTCTTTTAAATTACAAAAAATATCAAAATCAAGAATCTATAAAAAATAAAAGCGTTTTAAATGAAGTATTAGAAGTTTATGCAGATGGAAAAAAAATCAAAATATTAGGAAATAATCAAGAAGAAAATAGAAAAAATATTACTTTATCAGATATTATAGCTAGTATTAGTTATTATTTAAACCTTTATGACAATGTTGGATATACAGATGATATAGATTATTTAGGAAACAGAAGATTAAGATTAATAGGCGAACTTTTAAAAAATCAATTTCGTATAGGGTTAACTCGTTCTGAAAAAAATATAAAAGATAGAATGTCTATCAGTAAATTTGATTCAACAACTGCTGGAGAATTAGTTAATTTTTCTTCGCTTTCGATGGTTATTAAAAACTTTTTCGGAAGTTCTCGTTTGTCTCATTTTATGGATCAAATCAATCCGTTAGCTGAATTAACACAAAAAAGAAGAATTTCAGCATTAGGAGCGGGAGGAATAGATCGTGATCGTGCAGGAATAGAAGTAAGAGATGTTCAAAACTCTTATTACGGAATGTTTTGTGCAATTGAAACTCCTGAAGGTCCATCTATAGGTTTAATTTCTTCTTTATCTACATATGCAAAAGTAGATCAATATGGTTTTCTAAAAACTCCTTTTTTAAGGGTAATACATTCAGGAGGATTAAGTCAAGTTTCTCAAGAATATGAATATTTAACTTCAATCCAAAGTGAAAACAAAATTATTGCATCAGCAGATTCTCTTTTAAAACTAGATGAAAATAATTTTTTATTAGAAAAAAAAATTATAGCTAGAAAAAACGGAGAAACAGGAGTTTATGACGTAACACAAATAGACTATATAGATGTTTCGCCAAAACAAATAGTTTCTGTAGCAACTTCTTCAATACCTTTTTTAGAACATAACGACGCATCTAGAGCTTTAATGGGTACTAATATGCAAAGACAAGCTTTACCGCTTTTGATACCTGAATCTCCAATAGTAGCAACTGGGATAGAATATAGAATAGCTAAAGATTCTGGTTGTTTAGTTATTGCTAAAGAAGATGGTTATGTGTCTTATGTTGACGCAACTAAAATAATTATTATTAACTATAGACAACAAGAAGAAGTTTACGAATTAATTAATTTTTTAAAATCTAATCAAAATAATTTAATTTTACAAAAACCTATAGTGCAAAAAAATGAATTTGTTAAAAAAGGAGATATTATAGCAGACGGACATGCTACTGAAAAAGGCGAATTAGCTTTAGGAAAAAATGTATTAGTAGCTTTTATGACATGGCATGGTTATAATTATGAAGATTCTATCGGTATTTCTGAAAGACTTGTACAAGAAGATGTTTATACTTCAATACATATAAATAAATATGAAATACATACAAGAGAATTAAAAAAAGGTTCAGGTAAAGAAGAAATAACAAGAGAAATTCCTAATGTAAGTGCTGATATGATAAAAAATTTAGATGAAAGAGGAATTATTATACCTGGTTCCGAAGTAAAAGAAGGAGATATTTTAGTAGGAAAAATTATACCACAAGGAGTTTTTGAGCCAACTCCTTATGAAAAATTAATTCAAACAATTATAGGTGAAAAAGCAAGAGACTATAAAGATGCTTCTTTAAGAGTTCCATTCGGAGAAGAAGGTATAGTGCAAAGTGTTGAATATTTTTCAGTAAAAAAAGGAGATGTTTTATCTAATCCTGGAATAAAAGAATGTATCAAAGTTTATATAGCTAAAAAAAGAAAAATAAAAGCAGGAGATAAAATAGCAGGAAGACACGGAAATAAAGGAGTTATTTCTCTAGTTCTTCCGAAAGAAGATTTACCATATTTGGCAGATGGCACTCCTATAGACATAATTTTAAATCCTTTAGGAGTTCCAAGTAGGATGAATATTGGACAAATATTAGAAATGCATTTAGGACTTGCTGCTAAAAAATTAAACATTAAAGTAGCAACTCCTGTTTTTGATGGAGTTAATAATGAAGATTTAAATTCTATTATGAAAGAAGCTAATTTGCCTTTAGATGGAAAAGTAACTTTATATGACGGAAGAACAGGAGAACCATATGATAATAAAATTTCTGTAGGAGTACTTTATATAAGTAAATTATCACATATGGTGGATGATAAACTACATGCTAGAAATGTAGGACCTTATACTTTAATAACAAATCAAGCTACTAGAGGACAAGGACAAAGCGGACCAGGAGGACAAAGAACTGGAGAAATGGAAGTTTGGGGATTATATGCTTTTGGAGCTGCTAATATATTACAAGAACTATTAACAATTAAAAGCGATGATATTATAGGAAGAAATAAAACTTACAATGCTATTGTAAATGGATTGTGTTTACCAAAACCTTCAATACCTGAAAGTTTTAGAGTATTTTCAAAAGAATTACAAGCTCTAGGATTACATGTAGAATTAATAAAATCCAACACTAAAGAAAATAAAGTTCATTTTTCTTTGGTTCAAAAAGGTAAGGAGCAATAATAATTAATCATGAATTTAAATCAAAAAATTGAAGATTTTTTTATTTCGAAAAATCAAATTGAAGAATTAAAATTAATTGGAATCAATTCTTTAAAAGATTTTAATTATTACAATTTAACAGACTTAAATTCTTTTTTAACAAAAAAAACTTTTTTTAAAATAATTCCTATTTTAAAAAAATATTTTTTGCCAAATTCTTTAGAAAATTTAGGTTTTGATCGAGAAATACAAACAATTTTAAAACAAAAAGGAATTACAGATAATTTTTCTTTTTTAAAAACGGAACCTAATATTTTATTTAATTTATTTAAAAATAATAATAATCATTATGAACAAATAAACACAATATTAAATTTGTATAATGATGACGATAAAAAATTAAACAGCAAAGAAAATAATTTCCAAAATAATAAAATTATGTCAGAAGAAAAAAAATACGATTCTAAAAAAGAATATGGTAGTCGTGAATACGATTATTTTAAAATTAGATTAGCTTCTCCAAATGAAATAAAACAGTGGTCCTATGGTGAAGTAGTTAATTATGAAACTATAAATTATAGAACAGCAAAACCAGAAATAGGAGGACTTTTTTGTCCTAGGATTTTCGGACCTACAAAAGACTTACAATGTTTTTGTACAAAAAAACAAACATTACAAAAAAATACAATCTGTCCAAAATGTGAAGTAGAATTAACAGAACAAAAAGTAAGAAGAGAAAGAATGGGTCATATTGAACTATGTTCTCCTATAGTACATAGTTGGTATGCAAATAGCTCTCCAAGTAGAATAGCTATTTTGTTAGGGATTAAGGCCAAAGAATTAACAGAAATAATTTACTACGCATCTTATATAGTAATGAATCCAGGAAGTACTAATTTAAAAAAGGACCAAATAATATCTGAATTAGAATATAGTTATTACTTAGAAAAATATGGAGATAATTTTAATGCTCTTACAGGAGCTGAAGCAATTAAAAAATTATTGAAAGATTTAGATTTAAATAAAACTATTAAAGAATTAAGAAATCTTTTAAACAACGTTTCAAAACAAAAGAGAATAAACGTAATTAGAAGACTAGAAATTATAGAATCATTTCATAAATCAGATAATAAACCTGAATGGATGGTAATGGATGTTATTCCTGTATTGCCTGCAGATTTAAGACCTATTGTTCCTTTAGATGGTGGACGTTTTGCCACTACTGACATTAATGATTTATACAGAAGAATTTTAAATCGTAATAATAGATTAAAAAAACAAATTAAGCAAAAAGCACCAAGATTAATAATTAAAAACGAAAAAAGAATGTTACAAGAAGCAGTAGATTCTTTATTCGATAATGTAAAAATGAATAAAAAAAATAATTCTAATTTAGAAAGAAATAGACCATTAAAATCTTTATCAGAAATGTTAAGAGGAAAACAAGGTCGTTTCCGACAAAATCTTTTAGGAAAAAGAGTAGATTATTCAGCTAGATCAGTTATTATTGTAGGACCAGAATTGAAAATACACGAATGTGGTATTCCAAAAGAAATGGCTGTTATTTTATTTAAACCTTTTATTTTGAATAAATTACAAAAAGTAAAAGGAATAGATAAAAAAAGTGCTATTCTATTATATGAAAAAATGAACGATTATGTTTGGACTGTATTAGAAGAAGTTGTTAAAGAACATCCTATTTTATTAAACAGAGCTCCAACTTTACATCGTTTAGGAATGCAATGTTTCAGCATTAAAGTAGTGCAAGGGAAATCAATAAAATTACATCCTTTAGTAACTCCAGCATTTAATGCAGATTTTGATGGAGATCAAATGGCTGTATATTTACCTCTTTCATTAGAAGCACAAGCAGAAGCTCGTTTATTAATGTTATCTTCAAATAATATTTTAGATCCTAAAAATGGTAATCCTGTTTTAACTCCTTCTCAAGATATGGTTTTAGGAAATTATTATTTAACTATAGAAGAAAAAAGAGACCGTACTTTAACAGGTTTTAACGCTGAAGAAAAAAATATAATTCATAAACAAAAACACAGAAATGAAGGAAAAATTTTTTCAGATTTAAAAGAAGCTGAATTGGCATTTTTTCACAAAGAAATTGCTTTACATACTAGAATATTAGTTCAACCAAAAAATATTAATTCTTATTTTACAGAAGAACAAAAAGAAAAATATTTAATTACTACATTAGGAAAATTAATTTTTAATCAAATTTTACCTTCAGATTTTCCTTATATACAAGAACCAACTGCTTTTAATTTAGAAAATAAAACACCAGATATTTATTTTATTTCTAAAGGAATTAATCCTAGAGAAAAATTAGATAAAGCAGAATATATTGAACCTTTTAAAAAGAAATTTCTTTCTATGATTATAACTCTTGTTTTTAAAAAAAATAATAACACAAAAACAGCAGAAATTTTAGATAATATTAAAGATTTAGGATTTAAATATTCAACAATGTCTGGAATAACTATTTCATACAGCGATATAAATATTTATTCTAAAAAAGAAGAATTATTAGAATTAGTAGAAAATAAAATTTTAGAAATAGACAAATGGTATGATTCTGGTCTTTTAACAAGTTCAGAAAAAAAAGGATTAATAATTCAAGAATGGAAAAATGTTAGAGATGAAATACAAGAAGGTTTGACAGTAGCTGAATTTTTCCTTTCAGTTCATGGAACTCGTAAAGTTTCTATAGATTTAGCATTAAAAACTGCTGAATCAGGTTATTTAACAAGAAGATTAGTTGATGTAGCGCAAGATAATATTATTACAAAAAATGATTGTTTTAGCGATAAATATTTTACAGTAGAAAAAATTAAAAGAGATGATAAAGAAATTATAAGTTTAGAACAACGTATTTTTGGTCGTTATTCTGCTGAAAATATATTCGATCCTATTACAAAAGATCTTATAATAGAAAAAAATCAATTAATAACTAGATCAATTAGTAAAAAAATTTGCGAATCTTTAATTACTAAAGTAAAAATAAGAAGCGTTTTAACTTGTAATTGTGAACATGGTATTTGTGTAAAATGTTACGGTTTAAATCTAGCTACTAATAAAGATGTAGAAATAGGAGAAGCGGTTGGAGTTATAGCAGCTCAATCTATTGGAGAACCAGGAACACAATTAACTATGAGAACTTTCCATACTGGAGGAGTTTTATCAGTTTCCGACATAACTCAAGGGTTACCTAGAATTCAAGAATTATTAGAAGCAAGAAAACCAAAAGGACAAGCAATAATAAGTGAATATGATGGAATTATAACTAAAATAAAAAATATTAACAGTAATTCATTTGAAATTTTTATTTCACCAGATACAGACGTAAAAAAAGAAATAAGTTATATTACTTATCCTAATACAGAAATTTTGGTAAAAGAAAATATGAATGTCAAATCAGGACAAAAATTAACTAATGGTTCTATTGATATAAAAGAATTATTAAGAACAAGTAATACACAAGAAACTCAAAAATATATTTTAGAAGAAGTTCAAAAAGTATATCAATCTCAAAGTGTAACAATAAGCGATAAACATATAGAAATAATTGTTAGACAAATGTTTAAACAAATAATGGTTATTTCTAGCGGAGATACTAATCTTTTACCAGGTTTAGAAATATCTGCGAAAGAATTTAAAAAAGCTAATGACAAAATGATCAGAAAAAATAAAAATCTAGCAGTAGGAAAACCTATTTTATTAGGTATTACTAGAGCTTCTTTAAAAAGTGATTCTTTTTTATCTGCTGCTTCATTCCAAGAAACTACTAAAATTTTAATAGATGCAGCTATAAAAGGTCAAAAAGATCCTTTATACGGATTAAAAGAAAATGTGATTGTAGGAGGTTTAATTCCTGCTGGAACAGGAATTTTAGATTCTATTCTTTTTAAATATCCTAAAAAAATAAAAAAAAATAAAATTTAATTTACAAAAATTTTAAAAAAAATTAAATAAAATTATTTTAATCAAAATCAAATGAATAAATAATACAAACATTGATTTTTTTTACAAAAAAAGATATAATTAGTTGTCTGCAATTTTATACTAAAATTAAAAAATAATTATCAAAATAATCTATAAAAGAGGTTCATTAAATGCCTACTATTTCACAATTAACAAGAAAAAAAAGAACTGCTAAAAACTTTAAATCAAAATCTCCAGCGTTAAGATATAGCTTTAATAGCTTGCAAAAAAAAAATAAACAATATAATTCTCCGCAAAAAGCTGGTGTTTGTATTAAAGTTTCTACTTTAACTCCTAAAAAACCTAATTCTGCCTTAAGAAAAGTAGCTAGAGTGAGATTAAGCAACAAAACAGAAGTAACAGCTTATATTCCTGGAATAGGTCATTCTTTACAAGAACACAGTGTTGTTTTAGTAAGAGGTGGGAGAACAAAAGATTTACCAGGAGTAAGATATCAAATAATCAGAGGAGCTCGTGACGCAACTGGAGTAAATAATAGAAAACAAAGTCGTTCAAGATATGGTGCTAAAAAAACCATTAATCAAAAATAAAAAAATAATTAATCTAAAAAATTAAATTTACAATTCTAAAAGAAAGTTAAAATAAGGTAAAATTTTATGTCTCGTAAAAAAAGTGTTTATAAAAGAGATATATCTTCAGATACTGTTTATAATTCCCAAATAATATCAAAAACAATAAACGCCATTATGAAAGATGGTAAAAAAAGCATTGCTAGAACTATTTTATATAGTGCTCTAAAAAAAGTAAAAAAAGCAACAAACCAAGAGGCTATAGATGTTTTTAACAAAGCTTTAAATAATATTATGCCCATTTTAGAAGTACGTAATCGTGCAATAGGAAGTCAAAATTATCAAATTCCTTCAGAAGTTCTTCCTAAAAGACGTCAATCATTAGGATTAAGATGGTTAATTCAATGCGCTAAAAAACGTAATGAAAAAACTATGATAGAAAAACTAGCTAAAGAAATTATAGATGCTTCTTTAGGAACTGGATTATCAATAAAGAAAAAAGAAGATATGCATCGTATGGCTGAAGCTAATAAAGCTTTTGCGTATTATCGTTACTCTTCTTCTTAATTTAATAATTTTTATGTACAACAATAATATATTAACAAGGAGATTTTATTATTATTATGGGACGAGAAAAACAATTAGAAAAAATACGTAATATTGGTATTATGGCTCATATTGATGCTGGTAAAACAACTACAACAGAAAGAATTTTATTTCATGCAGGTAAAATTCACAAAATAGGAGAAACTCATGATGGTGATTCACAAATGGATTGGATGGAACAAGAACAAGAAAGAGGAATCACAATAACATCAGCTGCTACAACTATTTTTTGGAAAAACAATAAAATAAATGTTATAGATACTCCAGGACATGTGGACTTCACAGTTGAAGTTTCTCGTTCTTTAAGAGTATTAGATTCTGCCATAGCAATTATTGATGCACAAGCAGGAGTAGAACCACAAACTGAAACTGTTTGGAGACAAGCTACAGAATATAAAGTTCCAAGAATTGTTTTTGTTAATAAAATGGATAAAATAGGTGCTGATTTTGATTACGCCATAAAAACTTTGAAAGAAAAATTAGGAATAAAAGTTGCTGCTATTCAATGGCCTATAGGAAAAGAAAATAACTTTACAGGAATTATTGATCTTTTAGAATTGACAGCATATGAATATGATGGTTCGCCAACTGAAAATAATAAAAAAATTGATATTCCAGAAAATTTAAAACAAATAGCTTTTCAAAAAAGAAAAGAATTAATCGAATTACTGTCTGAATTTGATGATAATTTAATGGATATGTTTTTAGAAAATAAAGAAATAAATTCTGATATATTAAAAAAAGTGATCAGAAAAGCAACAATTGAAGTTAATTTTTTTCCTGTTTTATGCGGTTCTTCTTTTAAAAACAAAGGAGTTCTTAAAATTCTGGATGCAATGATAGATTACTTACCTTCTCCTTTAGATATTCCACCAATAGAAGGTTTAGACGAACAAAATGAAAAATTAGTTCGTACGCCTTTGGATGAAAATTTTACTGCTTTAGCTTTTAAAATTATGACAGATCCTTTCGTAGGTAGATTAACTTTTTTAAGAATTTACTCTGGAAAGATAAAAACAGGAACTTATGTCAAAAATACAACTAAAAACATTAGAGAACGAGTTGGACGTATTTTGCAAATGCATGCGAACACAAGACAAGAAATAAAAGAAGCTAATGCAGGAGATATAGTTGCAATTATAGGTTTAAAAAACACAAACACAGGAAATACTTTAACATTAGAAGATGATTTTATAGTTTTAGAATCTATGAATTTTCCAGAACCAGTTATTGAAATAGCAGTGGAACCTAAAACTAAAATAGATCAAGATAAAATATCTGTTGCTTTAGGAAAATTATCTGAAGAAGATCCTACATTTAAAGTACATATAAACCACGAAACTGGTCAAACAATTATAGCTGGAATGGGCGAATTACATTTAGATATAATTTTGGACCGTTTAAAAAGAGAATTTAAAGTACAAGCAAATGTTGCTGAACCTCAAGTTTCTTACAGAGAAACTTTAACGAAAGTTACAGAAACAGAAGGCAAATTTATAAGACAATCGGGTGGTAGAGGACAATACGGACATGTTATTATTCGTTTCGAACCTAATCAAGCAAAAGGATTCGAATTTGTAAACAAAATTGTAGGAGGAGTAGTTCCAAGAGAATATATTCCTGCAGTTAAAAAAGGTCTTGAAGAATCTTTGCCTAATGGTATTATAGCTGGATATCCTTTAATAGATTTAAAAGCAACTTTATTAGATGGTTCTTATCATGATGTAGATTCTTCTGAAATAGCATTTAAAATAGCTGCTTCTTTATCTTTAAAAGAAACTAAAAATAGTGGCGGCATTGTTCTTTTAGAACCAATAATGAATGTAGAAATAATAACACCTAATGATTATGTAGGTAATGTTATTGGTGATTTAATTTCTAGAAGAGGGAAAATCGAAAATCAAGAAAATCGCAATAATAGCTTTTATATTAAAGCTTTAGTTCCTTTATCTGAAATGTTTGGTTATGCTACCAATTTAAGATCAAATACACAAGGTAGAGCTAGTTTTATAATGCAATTCTTTAATTATGAAAAAACACCTAAAAACATTACTGAAAAGATAATTAAAGAAAGAAATTAAAATTTTCAAAAATAATTTATTATTTCTTTATAATTATTAATTTTAATATTTTTAATATTTTTAATAGATTAATTACAAAATAAATAAAAAACATAAATAATCAAAGGAGGCCTTAAAATGGCTGTTGTATTTAAAAGAAAAAAACCACATGTAAATATAGGAACAATAGGACACGTAGATCATGGAAAAACTACATTAACTTCAGCAATAACACATTATTTGTCATTGCAAGGTTTAGCAGAAAAACAAGATTACGAACAAATAGATAAAGCTCCTGAAGAAAAAAAACGTGGTATAACTATTAACGCTACGCATGTTGAATATGAAACACAAAATAGACATTATGCTCATGTAGATTGTCCTGGACATTCTGAATTTATAAAAAATATGATTACAGGTGCTGCACAAATGGATTCAAGTATTTTAGTTGTTTCCGCAGCTGACGGAGTTATGCCGCAAACAAAAGAACATATTTTATTAGCAAAACAAGTAGGAGTTCCTAAAATATTAGTTTTTTTAAACAAATGTGATTTAGTAGATGATGAAGAACTTTTAAATTTAATAGAAATGGATATCAAAGATATTTTAAAAGAAAATAAATTTGATTATGAAAATGTACCAATCATTAGAGGTTCAGCTTTAAAAGCTATTCAAGGCGATGAAAAATATGTTAAAAGTATAGAACAATTACTTAATGCTTTAGATCAATATATTCAAGAACCAGTTCGAGAAATTAACAAACCTTTTTTATTACCTATAGAAGATGTTTTCACTATTACAGGTAGAGGAACAGTAGCTACAGGACGTGTTGAAAGAGGACAAGTAAAAGTTGGAGATAGCGTAGAAATAGTAGGAATAAAAGAAACTAAACAAGCTGTTGTCACTGGATTAGAAATGTTCCGTAAAAGTTTAGATGAAAATGGAGCTTTAGCGGGAGACAATATAGGTGTTTTATTACGTGGTATTTCACGTGAACAAATGGAACGCGGACAAGTTTTAGTAAAAGTAGGTTCTATTAAACCTTATTCTAAATTTACAGCTCAAATGTACGTTCTTACTGCTAAAGAAGGCGGTAGAACAACTTCATTTACTAATAATTATAGACCACAATTTTACGTAAGAACAACTGATGTAACAGGTATTATACAAATAAAAGATCCTAATATTCAACTAGTAATGCCTGGAGATTTAGTTGAAATAACAGTTACTTTAATACACCCAATAGCTTTAGAAAAAGGCACTAAATTTGCTGTTCGAGAAGGCGGTAAAACTGTAGGAGCTGGAACAGTAATCGATATTATAGAATAATATAACATAACACAAAATTTTTCATATATCATTATTAAAGATAAAAAATAAAAAATCATAAAAAACTAAAATTTTTTATGATTTTTTTACTTTTTATCTTTAATTTTGTTTTCAAAAATATTAATAAATTCTTCGATTGAAACATTTTTAGAAAATTTACTTCCATATTCTCTAAAAGTCAAATTATTATTTAAAAACTCTTTTTCTCCTATAACAATTTGATAAGGTATTTTATTTTTTTGAGATTCTCTTATTTTATAACTTAAACTATTATCTCTATCGTTTATTTCTGTACGGAAATTTTTTGTTTTCAATATTTTTTCAATATTTTGAGTATATTTTAAATATTTAATATTATTTATAGGAATTAAAACAACTTGAATAGGAGCTAACCATAAGGGAAAAAATCCCTTATTTTTTTCTATCAAAAAAGCCATAAATCTTTCTAAAGTAGAAATAATAGCTCTATGAATCAAAATAGGATTATATTCTTTATTATCCGAACCAACATAAGTTAAATTAAATTTTTTAGGCAACAAAAAATCTAATTGAATGGTGGACAAAGTTTCTTCATTATTTAAAGCAGTTAAAACTTGAATATCTATTTTAGGGCCATAAAACGCAGCATCACCTACACTTTCTTTATAAGGAATTTTTAATTCTGTTAAAATATTTTTCAAAATAGATTCAGATTTTTGCCAAATTATTTCATTATCAAAATACTTTTTTTTATTATTGATATCTCTAGTACTTAAATTAAAATAATATTCTGTAATATTAAAATCTTTATAAACTTCCAAAATAAAATTAATAATTTTGATAATTTCATTTTCAATTTGATTTTCTGTAATAAAAATATGAGCATCATTTAAAGTCATTGCTCTAGTTCTTTGTAATCCTGAAACAGCGCCTGAATGTTCATAACGATGCATAATACCTAATTCAGCTATCTTAAAAGGCAAATCTTTATAACTACGTAATTTTTTTTTAAAAATCATCATATGATGAGGACAATTCATAGGTCTTAACACTATTTCTTCATCATTTTGTAGTTTCATAATAGGGAACATATTTTCTTTATACAATTTTAAATGACCAGATGTTTTATATAAATCAATGTTAGCTAAAACAGGAGTATAAACATGTTGATATTTATATTCTAATTCTTTATCAACAATATATCTTTCTATAATGCGTCTAATAGTTGCTCCTTTAGGCATCCACAAGGGAAAACCCAAACCAACATCTGACGTTAACATAAAAAATTCTTGTTCTTTGTTTATATTTTTATGATCTTTTTGCTTTCTTTCTTCTAATAATTTTAAATAATTTTTTAAATCTTTAGAATTAAAAAAAGAAATTCC
This sequence comes from Texas Phoenix palm phytoplasma, assembly GCF_005774685.2. Taxonomy (GTDB): domain Bacteria; phylum Bacillota_I; class Bacilli_A; order Acholeplasmatales; family Acholeplasmataceae; genus Phytoplasma. The sequence continues at coordinate 26,208 of NZ_VBRA02000007.1, forward strand.
ATAAATTCTAGTTAATTTTTTATTTAATGAATTTCCTTTAAAATAAGAACCAGATATTTTTAAAAGTTTAAAATTTTGAATAATATTAGTATTTATAAGATGAATGCCTCGACAAAGATCAAAAAATTCTCCTTGAGAATAAATACTAACTTGCGATTCTTTAATTTCATCTAATATTTGTGTTTTATAATAATTATCTTTAAACAAATCGTAAGCTTTTTTTATATTTATTTCTTTACGAATAATTTCTAATTTCTCTTTTGAAATTAAATGCATCATTTTTTCTATTTCGATTAAAGAATTTTCAGAAATATTATAATCTAAAAAATCAATATCATAATAAAAACCTTCTTTTATAGTGGGACCAATATTTAATAGAGATTTAGGAAAAATCCTTTTAATCGCTTGTGCTAATAAATGAGCAGTGCTATGATTTAAAATTTCTATACTTCTTTTATCTTTAATAGTTAAAATTTCTAAAAAACCATTTTGATTTAATTTTCTATTCAATTCTATTAAATCATTATTAAATAAAGCTGCTATAGGTTTTGAATCCAAATTAAAATAATTTTGCCTTATTATTTCTATAGAAGTAATTCCGCAGGGAAAAGATTGAATTAAATTTTTATTTAATTTAATGTTAATCATAATAATATATTTTTTTATATTAACCTTTTCAATTATATTATTTAAATTTATTTTTTTAAAATTATTTATTTTAAAACTTAAGAATAAATATTTTTAATAAAAAAAATTATTTTCCTAAACAAAATTTAGAAAATAATTCGTTAATTAAAGAATCTTTTGTATTAGAACCTAAAATTTCACCTAAAGATTCATAAGCTTCTTTTAAATAAATAGTATACATATCAATAGGAATTAATGGATGATTAAGGTTTTTTTCCATCATTATTAAAGAATTTAAAGCTATTTTTACTTGTTTAATATGCCTAGCATTAGACAAATAATTAAAATCCTTATTTTGTAATTTGTTTAATTTAAACATTTTTAAAATATTTTCTTTTAAAAAATTAATCCCTTTTTTTGTAATATTAGAAATCAAAATAACTTTTTCATTTAAAGAAGGAATATTTAATTTATTAGGTAAATCTGATTTACTACCGATCAAAATTCTAAAATGTTTTTTAGTTAATTTTAATAAAAATTCATCATCTTTTTCTAATTCATTACTTTGATCTAATACCAATAAAACCAACTCAGTATCCTTTAAAATATGTTTAGCTTTTTGAATTCCTATTTTTTCTAAATAATCTTGCGTCTCTCTAATGCCAGCTGTATCAATTAAATTCAAATTAATACCACCAATATTTACTTGTTCTGAAACAAAATCCCTTGTTGTTCCAGCTATATCAGAAACAATAGCTCTTTCTTCATTTAATAAAATATTTAATAAACTTGATTTTCCAACATTAGGTTTACCCAAAATTAAAGTTTTAATACCATTTTTGATAAAAGTATTTTTTACAGAACAATTTAAAATATTTTTAATTTTATCAATTAAAATTTTTGTTCTAAATAAAATTTTTTTATTAGTAACGATAGGAATATCATCATATTCAGGATAATCGATATTAACTTCTATTTCGCCTAATAAAGATAAAATATCTTGTTGCAATTCAGAAACTAATTTAAAAGTATTTTTTTGTAATCCAAACTGAGCTAATTTTAAAGCATTTTCATTTTGAGCATGAATTAAATCCATAATTGATTCTGCTTGAGTCAAATCTATTTTATTATTTAAAAAAGCTCTTTTACTAAATTCGCCAGGTTGAGCCAATCTTATTCCTAAAGATAAAACCCTTTCTAATAATAATTGAGATATCAAAATACCTCCATGACCATTAATTTCTATAATATCCTCACCAGTAAAAGAATTAGGTTTTTTAAAAATAGAAATTAAAACTTCATCTAAAATATCTCCTTTTTCATCTAAGATAAAACCATTATGAATAGTATGAGATAATTCTTTTAATAAATTTTTTTTTTTGCTATTTTTAAATTTAAATATTTTACAAATTTTTTTAATCGCTTCAGGCCCGCTAATTCTTATAATAGAAATACTTCCGGTACCTAAAGGAGTTGAAATAGCTGCAATAGTATCATTTAAAAACATTTTTTGACCTCAAAAATTTATTATTATTTTTTTTTAAATAATCACTGATAGACTTTTGCAATAATATTATAATTTTATCAACTTCTTCTTTTGTTTTAACAATTACACCACAAGCTCTAAAATGTCCTCCACCACCAAATTTATTAGCTATATCATCTATTTTAGGTCCTAAAGAACGAATACTTAATTTCCAATTACCGTTAGATAGTTGAATAATAAAAGCCCAAACAGGATAATTTTCAACATTATTCAAAACATTAACTATTGAAAAAGCTTTTTCAATAGTTAAATTAAATTTTTCCACTTCAGAAATAGTAGTCTTAAAATAAATAAATCCTTTTTCAGCTATAAAATTATTTAAAACATATCCTTGATATCTTAAAATATTTAAACTTTGAATATTAATTTTTTTATCTATTTCAAAAATATTTATTCCATAACTTAACAATTCAGAAGCAATTCTTAAAGTTTTTTCATTAACTCTTTCAAAACGAAAATTACCAGTATCAGTAACCATTCCAACATATAAAGGTAATGCGCCTTTTCTAGTTATTTTAAAATCATTTTTTTCTTTAAAAGAATAAATCATTTCAGAACAAGAAGAAAAAGAACTATCTACCCATTGATGATCTCCAAAATTTTCAATCAATAAATGATGATCTATTCTAATAATCTTTTTCCCTAATTTATATCTCAAATCACTAATAACATTGCTTTGTCCACAATCAACAACAAAAACTAAAGCATTTTTATAAAAATTATCATTAATTATATCCATTTTTCCTAAAAAAGATAAATTATTATTAACTTCGCCAACAGAATAAACTTTTTTTTCAGGATAATTTGTTTCTATTATGTTTTTTAATCCTAATTGTGAGCCATAACTATCTCCATCAGGATTTTTATGACTATGGATTATAATAGTATCAAATAATTCAATATATTTTCGAATAAATTTCATTTTATTTTTTAACATTTTCCTTCTCTTTATAATTAAAATTTTTTTTAATTTTGTTTATATGTGTGAAAAAAAATAAAAAAAATTCAAAAAATCAATAAATTTACTAATTAGTTATCATCCTCCTATAAGCTTCATGAAATAAATAATCTACTCTCTTTGATAATTCATATTCTTTCAATTCAAGAGTTAAAATTTCTAAAAATAATTCATTTATAACATTTCTAAAAAAACTAGAATTTTCAAAAACAGGATTAGTAAAAAAACCAATATTATCTTGAGAATTAGCAACCGGTAAAGCAAAATCTATTAGAAATTTATTTTTTAACAATTCAATTCCCAATTCATTTACTTTTTCTTTATTATTTAAATTATTATGAATATCTTCTTTTAATTTTTTTATATAAGAATTTATTTCTTCTTTTTTTTCGTTAAAAAATTTCAAAACATCTTTTCGAACTATAATCAAACCACCTTTTTCTTCAATGATTTTATTATAAGTTTGTTCAGATATTAAATGTTTCAAAAATAACCAAGACGCTAACATTTCATCTTGATCTTTAGAATAAAATAAATTTACATTTGAACCTTGTAAAAGATTTTTAAAATGTGGTTCAGAATTAAATTTAGGAATAAAAGTCACTTCTATATTAAAATTAGGACTATAAATTGAATCTATTCTTCTAGTTGAAGTCATAAATAAACCAACTTTTTGTTCAACAAATAAATCTCTACTATTTTTTTCACCACTTAAACTAGAAGTAACCATATATCCTTTATCAAAAAAATTAGTTTTAAAATGTTTCATAATATTTTTATTTTTTTCATTTTTAAAATAATCTTCTATTTCGGTTCTATTAGAAGGATATTTAACAACACTAGAACCATTATTAGAAGAAAAAAATAAATTTGCTTCACTATCAACTAAAAGAGGAACAAAATCTTGATCTTTTTTAATATTTTTCATTTTTTGACAAATTTTTTCCATTTTATCCCAAGTTAATCCAGAATTATAAGAAATATTCCCTTTTTCATCTATTAATGAATTTAATTCATCATCATCATGCAATTCTGATTTAACTTGTTTCATAATATCACTATTATAAAAAAGAACATCAATTGATTTCAAAAAAGGAACATAATAAAAATTTTCACCTTTATAATCAGTTCTTTTTAAATTAATAGCATTCAAAGCAAAAGGAAAAAATTGTTCTTTATAAGAAGAAATGTAATCCTGATCATTATTCATAAAAATATTTAAAGGAATTACTTTATTAGATTTAGAATAAAACTCTATATGATCAGGATAAGAACATACTAAATGTGGTTGTTTATCTACAGACAAAGCATTTGAAACATTTTTATAAATTTGCCCCCAATTTCCTTTTTCTGAATCTAAAACTTCAATATTAGGGTATTCATATTCAAATTTTTGAATTATTTTTTTTAAAATTTCATGTTCTTTATTAGAAAAATTATGCCAAAAAACAATCTTTGTTTTCTTATTTTTATTTTCGAAATATTTTTTTTGTTTTTGTTTGTTATTGAAATTATCAGAAACATAATGTTCTAATTCATTATATTTTTCAACAAAATTAACAGTTTTTGATATTGTTAAAAAATTAAAAAAAATAACAATAAAAATAGTTATAATAAAAAACAAAATAACAATAAAAATATTTCTTTTATTATCCTTTAATGCCACTTCTTTGATCTCCAGAGACAATATATTTTTTAAAATAAATAAAAATAAAAAATAAAGGTAAATTAATCAAAACAGAAGCAGCCATTTGAATATTAACAGCATCAATACCAGTTTCAGAATCAAATACCTTCCTCATCATATTAGTCAACAACTGAGCTCCAACTAATTCTGGCCAAGCATAAGCGGTCCATGCAGATACTATTCTAAAAATCAAAATTAAAATAATAGTAGGCTTTGTTAAAGGTACTAAAATTTTCCATAAATATTGCCAATCTGTTATACCATCTATTTTAGAAGTATAATATAATTCTTTAGGAACGCGTTCAAAACTTTTAATCAATAAAAAAACATGAACAACATTAACCAAATAAGGAAAAATCATAGCATAATCTGTACCAAAAATAATATTATTTCCCTTACCTGTGTCAATCCAATTCAAACTTGAAACAGTTCTATAATTTGGCAAAACTAAAGTTTCACTAGTCATCATTAAACACAAAAATAAAAGAATCATGATAACTTTTTTATATCTAAAATTTAAAATATTTAAAGCAAATGAAGTTAAAATACAACATAAAGTACCTAATAAACTGGAAAAAAAACACATTCTAAAAGTATTAATAAAATATTTAGAAAAATTAAAAGCAGTAAAGAAAGCTTTTTTATAATTAGAGAAATGTATTCCGTACTTAGGCCAAAATAATGCATTGTTTTGCGCAATATCATCTATATTTTTAAAAGATGTCACAATCATTAAATAAAAAGGGAAAATAAAAAATATAGAAAAAACAATTAACAGTAAATATTGAAAAAATTTTGAATAATTAAATATTTTAATTTTCATTTTTATATTAGAAAAAATTTTTTTTATAAAAAACAATTTATTTTTGCTCATTTTTAATACCTTATTAATCAATTCTTTTTTTCGAAAAATAAAAACTGATAGTCGTACACAAAATAGAAATTAACAATAATATTACAGCAGCGGCTGCTCCTTTAGAATAAGAATCAACGCTTGAACTATATAATTGACTATATATATAACCTACAATAGTTTGTATTTTATAATTTGTTTGCTTACCAAACAAACCTACTACAGATTCATATTCTTTAAAAAGAGATAACATCTCTATAATAAATTGATAAAAAATAATAGGCATTATCAAAGGTAAAGTAATTTTAGAAAAAATGCGCCATCTAGAAGTTCCATCTATTTTTGCAGAATTATAATAAGATTTATTAATATCTTGCAAAGCTAAAACAAAAACAAAAACTTTAAAAGATAATCTAGTCCAAACGTTATAAAAAATTAAAGCAAACATTTTATTTCCATAAGAAGCTGAAGCATTTACCCAATTTTGAGATTTAATTCCAAATAAATTCAAAAAACTATTAAACAAACCATCAGGTTTATCAGAAATAAAAGTAAAATTATAATAAAAAAAAACACTAAAAACCATTCCCATAACAACAGTATTAGACAAAAAAGGTAAAAAAAATACGGTTTTAAATGTATTTTTTAAAAAAACATTTTTTAAACTATTTAAAGATAAAGCTATTAACAAAGCCAAAGACAAAGAAATAGGAACTGAAAATAAAACTAATATTAAAGTATTTAATAATGCAAATCTAAATTCATAATCATTAAAAACATTTTTATAATTTACAAAACTAAACAAATTAGTTATTGATAAACTAAAAATATCATTAAATTTATCATAATGCTTATTAAAAGAAATAATAATTGTTTTAGTTAAAGGATAAAAAGTAAAAACAAATAAAACAATTAAAGAAGGAGCCAAATAAAACCAATGTTTATTATTTTTATAACCTATAATTTCAAACATTTTTAAACAATCCTATTACCATTAATTTTATCAAAAATAAACAATTTATTCTCTAAAATATTAAATCTAAATTTATTTTTTTTAACTTTTTCAAAATTTAATAAAGAAGAAATGTGGTTAGGAATAATAATTTGAAAATTTTTATGAACAGAATTAATATTTCTAGCTAATAAAATCAATTCTCTACCAATGTTTTCTGTAGTTATTGCTTCTACCTCTAAAACTCCATTTTCTGATAAAACATATCCTTCAGGTCTAATTGCGACATATACTTCTTTTATAACATTATTATTTTTAAATTCCAAATTTTTAAATTTTTTATTAGAAAAAATAATACTATCCCCAATGTAAATTTTACCATTTAATATTTTTCCATTAAAAACAGAAATAAAAGGAACGCCTAAAAAAGAAGCTACAAATAAATTATTTGGTTCATCATAAATTTTTTTAGGAACATTGCTTTGTTGAATACATCCTTTATTCATTACATAAATATAATCACTAATAGACATGGCTTCTTCATGATCATGAGTTACTAAAATGGCAGTTATTTTAGTTTTTTGCTGAATTCTTCTAATTTCTTCTCTCATTTTTAAACGTAATCTAGTATCTAAATTAGACAAAGGTTCATCTAATAATAATATTTTTGATTTTTTAATCAAAGCCCTTGCTAAAGCAACCCTTTGTTGTTGACCTCCTGAACTTTCAGAAGGTTTTTTATCTAAATATTCTTCAATAGAACATAAAACAGAAATTCTTTCTACTTCTTTCTGTATTTCAGAAATAGGCATTTTCATATTTTGTAAAGGAAACATAATATTTTGTCTTACAGTCATATGAGGATATAAAGAATAATTTTGAAACACTAACCCAATTCCTCTTTTTTCAGGAGGTAAATTAGTTACATCTTTATCATCAAAAAAAATTTTCCCTTCAGAAACATTCATTAATCCTGCAATCATATAAAGAATAGTGGATTTTCCACAACCAGAAGGTCCTAAAAGAGTAACTAATTTACCCGTAGGTATATCTAAATTAATTTTATTCGCAGCATAATATTTTTGTTTATTTTTACCATTGATAAAAATTTTTGAAACATTCTTTAACTTAATAGCCATAATAAATTCCTTAATTATTTTTACTTAAAGTTGAATTGAAATGAAATTAAAAAAGAGCATTTTTAGGAGTTCTAGGAAAAGCAATAACATCTTTAATATTATCTAAGCCTGTTAAATAAACTAAAAATCTTTCTAATCCCATACCAAATCCAGAATGAACGCAACTACCAAATCTACGAAGATCTAAATACCATTGCAATTCTTTAAAAGAAATATTAAATTCTTTCATTTTTTCCTTTAAAACTTCTAATTTTTCTTCTCTTTGCGATCCACCAATTAATTCTCCAACTTTGGGAAATAACAAATCCATAGCAGCTACAGTCTCATTGTCTAAATTATTTTTCATATAAAAAGCTTTTATTTTTTTAGGCCAATCAATGACAAAAATCGGTTGTTTAAAATAAACTTCTGTTAAAAATTTTTCATGTTCTAATGATAAATCTTCTCCATAAACAGGTTTTTTTTCAAAATTTATTTTACTATCCAATAAAATTTGAATAGCTTTTTTATATTTAATTTGTAAAAATTTTGGCAAATAAGCAGTTTCTTCTAATTTATTTATTAAATTATTTTCTTGTGTCTGTTCTAAAAATTCTAAATCTTTTTTATTATTTTTTAAACAAAATTTAATAACATATTGTATTAAATTTTGAGCAACAATCATATTTTGTTGCAAATCTAAAAAAGCCATTTCAGGTTCTATCATCCAAAATTCAGAAATATGTCTTGGAGTATTAGAATTTTCAGCTCTAAATGTAGGCCCAAAAGTATAAATTTTACTAAAAGCCATAGCAAAAGCCTCACCTTCTAATTGTCCAGTTACAGTCAAAAAAGTAGGTTGAGCAAAAAAATCTTTCTTAAAATTAACTGTTTTATCATCATTTAAAGTTATTTTAGATAAATCTAAAGTAGTAACTTTAAACAATTCTCCAGCTCCTTCTCCATCGCTAGAAGTAATAATAGGAGTATGGGCATACAAAAAACCTTCTTTTTGAAAAAATTCATGAATAGAAAAAGAAACTGAATTTCTTATTCTAAAAACAGCACCAAATAATTTAGTTCTTAACCTTAAATGAGCTACCTGACGTAAAAAAGACTTAGAATGATTTTTAGGCTGAATAGGATAATCAGTAATGTTTTTTTCAAAAAAAATTATCTTAGAAGATAATAGTTCAAAATTATTTTTAATTTTAACGTTAGATACTAAAACACCTTCTGCACAAATAGCTGAACCAATTTGTAAATTTTCTTTCATTTTTTTTAAATCAATTTCATTTTTATAATTGTTTTTATAAACAACTTGTAAATCTTCTATAAAAGAACCATCATTCAAATCAATAAAAAATATATTTTTTTGAAAACGACAATTTTTAATCCAACCATTAACACGAATTTTTTCTTCTTTATTTTTTAAATAATCATATTTAAAATTAATTTCTTTAACAGAATACAATAAACACATAATTTTATTAAAAATTCACTCTCTTTAAACATATTTAAAAATAGAAAAAATATAATTTTTTAATTTAAAAAAATCAAAAAATTAATATATTGACAAAAAAATTCATAAAATAATAAAAATTTAAAAACAATAATTAATTATATTTTTATTTTATTGGAAAAAAATAAAAAAATTCAAAATTTATAATTCACAAAAATAATAACAAAATATAAATATTATAAACATAAAAATTTAAATACAAGAAAATAAATTTATATTATTGATATTATTATATAACATTATTGTATAAATATTATATTAATAATTAAAATAGGAAAATAAATATATTTTTATTATTAATATAATTAAAATTTTTTATTTTATATAAAAAAAAACAATTTTAAAAAATATTTTCAAATAATATGTTATAATTTTTATTATTTTATTTTATAAAAAATTATTTTTTTATACAATTAAAATTATATTTATTTATTCAAAAATAATTTTAAAATATCAAAGAAATGAAATTAAATTAATAAAATGTTTAATAATTATGATTTAAATAAAAAATTAATTAACAACAATATTAATAACATAAAAGAATTAATATTGACTAAACCTAAAAAATATAAAAATTTTATTGTAAATGATATCAGTAAAGTTTTTCACGAAGAAGAAGTCAATTTACTAGGGAAAATAATAAGTAAACCAATATTAATAAAAAATCAATCAGAAAGAAAAAAAAATTATTTAAAAATTTCAATTTTAGTAAATGACAAAATAATAAAAATTTTAATTTTCAACAATTTCTTTTTTAATATTTTAAAATCAGGCCAAAATATTTTTATAAAAGGGAAATATTATTTATATCAAAATTGCGTAATAGCTTCTTTTGTTTCATTAAATACAAATATTGCCAACAATATACAACCTATTTATAAATTAAAAAAAATTTCAGACAAAAAAATAACTATTTTTTTAAAAAAAGTTTTTAATTCCCCAAAATTAATCATTAAAGAAAATTTAGATAATAATTTTTTAAAAAAATATAATTTAATAAGTAGAAAAAAAGCATTTGAAAATTTACATATTCCTCAAAATAAAAATTTATTAAATCAAGCTTTAATTAGATTTAAATTTGAAGAAGCTTTAAAAATAAATAAAAAATGGTTAAAAGAAAAACATCATTTAATTCCGAAAAAACCTTTAATATTTTCTAATAAAGAAAAATTTATAAAAAAAATAATAGAAAAAATTACTTTTGAATTAACTAAAAATCAAAAAACAATAATAAATGATATTTTTAATGATTTTCAAAAAGAAAATTATACACAAAGGCTAATACAAGGAGATGTAGGTTCGGGAAAAACTATAATTGCTTTTATTTCAGCTATGGCAATTATAGAGAAAAAAAAACAAGTTATTATGATGGCGCCAACTGAAATTTTATCAAAACAACATTATTCAAATTTTAAAAAATTTTTTCCTGAAATAAAATCACTATGCTTAAACTCTAAAACAAAAAATTTAAATATATTAAAAAAAGAAATTAAAAACAATAACATACAAATGATTTTTGGAACACATATATTATCAAATTTAAATATACCTAATTTAGGTCTAATAATTATAGATGAAACACATAAATTCGGGACAGACATTAAAAACAAAATTACTGCACAAAATACTCCATCAGATATTTTATACTTAACAGCTACACCAATACCTAAATGTTTAGCTTCAATTTATTTAGGATTCTTATGTATTTCTTCATTAATAGAAAAACCAAAGATAAATCAAAGTCAAATAATAACTAAAAAAATTAATTTTAATCAAATTATAGATATTTTAAAAAAAAATCAATATAAAAAAGAACAAACATATATAATAGTGCCAGCTATTAAAGATAATAAAAAAATTTACAATATTGAAAAAATAACTTCTTTTTTAGAAAATCAAAAAATTAAAGATTTTTATGTATTACATGGTCAAAAAAAATCCGAAGAACAAGAAAAAATTATATATAACTTTACTAAAAATAATAAAGGAATTTTAATAGCAACTTCAATTATTGAAGTAGGAATAGATATTAAAAACGTCACTACAATTATTATTTTAGGAGCAGAATATTTTGGATTAAGTCAATTACATCAATTAAGAGGCAGAATAGGAAGAAACAACAAAAAAGAAAATTATTGTTTCATAGTATCAGAAAAAAATAACGAACGTTTTAAAATTTTTCAAAAAGAAAATAATGGTTTTAAATTAAGCCAATTTGATTTAAAAATAAGAGGGCCAGGTAGTTTTTTAAGAAAAGAACAAAGCGGTTTTATAAAATATCATTTTTTAGATATAGTAACTGATTATAAAATATTATTACAAGTAAAAAAAGATCTTGAAAAAATTATATAATATATTTGAATTATAATAAATTTTTAAAAAGAAAAATATTTTTATAATTAAAGAAAGAAGAGTTATCAAAATGATTAAATTAGCTGTAGATGCTATGGGAGGAGATTTTGCTCCTGAAGTAATTATAAAAGGCGTTTGTAAAGCTTTATCAGAAGAAAAAGATCTGTATATTGTTTTATTTGGCAATAAAAATAAAATTGAAAAAATTTTGAATGAACAAATAAACAAAAAATTATATACAAAAATAAAAAAAAATTTTCATATAATTCATACACCTTTTTTTATTGATTCAAATATACAAAATATTAGAGAAGAAATAAGAAATAATGTTAATAATTCTATGTTTTTATCTATCAAAGCAGCACAAAACAATGAAGTAGAAGGAGTCATTTCTGCAGGACCTACTCAAGCTTTGGTATTATATAGTTTTTTAATGTTACAGAAATTAGAAGGAATGAATAGGATAGCTTTAGCACCAATATTTAATTCACCAGACAAAAGAAAAAGAATTTTATTAGACGCAGGAGCAAATATTGATGTAACAAAAGAAAATATGTTAAAGTTTGCTATTTGCGCTTCTACAGTAGCTAAAGAATTACTTAATATAGAAAATCCAATAATAAAATTATTAAATATAGGAACAGAAAAAAACAAAGGTAGACAAAAAGAATTAGAATTATATAATTTATTAGAAAAAGATAAAAATATTAATTTTAAAGGAAACGAAGAACCACAAAATATTTTAATTTCAGAAGCAGATATTTTATTAAGTGACGCTTTTACTTGCAATATGGTTTTAAAAAGCTACAAAGGAGCTATAAAACAAACTATATTAAATATAAAAAAAATTTTAAGCAATAATTTATTAAATAAAATAATAAGCAAATTATTATTTGCTAAAAAATTAAAAAAATTAAATAAAAAATTGGATAGTAAAGAAATCGGAGGTGCTATGCTTTTAGGTTTAAATAAAATTGTGATTAAAGCTCATGGAGATTCTAACGAATATGCTTTTTATAAAGCTATTTTACAAGGCAAAACACTAATCGAAAAAAAATTTTTACACAAAATTATGAAAAATCTACAATCAAATAAAAATTAATTATGCCTTTACAAAAATTATTTCAAAGATTAAAAATTGAACCAAAAAACATTTCTTTATATATTAATGCTTTAACGCATAGTTCTTATGCTAATGAAAGTCCTTTTCCGAATAATGATAATGAAAGATTAGAATTTTTAGGAGATTCTGTTATTAATTTTTTAATGGCAAATTATTTATACAGAAAAAATAAATATGATGAAGGCTCTATGACAAAAAAAAGAGCACAAGCCGTTTGTATAGATTCTTTATTAATATATGCTAACGAAATCAATTTAAAAGATTATATTTTATTAGGCAAAGGAGAACAAAAAAGATATATTCATAATTATTCAATTATAGCAGACGCTTTTGAAGCTTTATTTGGAGCAATTTACTTAGATTTAGGTTACGAACAAGTAAAAAAAACTTTTTATTATATAGTATTACCTTGCTTAAATAAAATTATTAAAATCATAGATTATAAAACCCAATTACAAGAAATAGTTCAAGCAGAAAAACAAACTATCCATTATAAAATAATTGAAGAAACAGGATTAGCGCATGAAAAAGAATTTATAGCTGAAGTTTCTTTAAATAATAAACTATTAGGTAGAGGTTCTGGAAAAACTAAAAAATCAGCCGAACAAAGAGCAGCTCAAAAAGCTTTAAATAAGATTAAGATTTCATTATTAAATGAAAGGGATGAAAATGATAAAAATTCTTTATGAAAAAGGTTTTATTAATATTGAAAAAATTTTAATTAAAGAATATTCAAAATTAAATTTAAATTTATCAGAATTAAATATTCTGCTTTTTTTATTAGAATGTTATGAAAAAAAAACTTTTTCTTCATTAATTTTAGCTAAAAAAACTAATCTTTCTAAAAATGAAATAGAATTAATTTTAGAAAAATTAATGCAAAAAAAATTTTTTTCATTATCTTCTAAAAATAAAGATAACAAAATAATAGAAACTTTTAATTTAGACCCCACTTTTGAAAAAATAGAAAAAATATATGATAAGAAAAACAAAATTAAAAAAGAAAAAGAAAAAAAAAATTTAATATCTGAAACAATAAAAAAATTAGAAAATTTAAAAAATAAAATTTTAACAGAAAATGAATTAGACATAGTTAAAAATTGGTATTCAAATCCTAATTATACTCATAAAGAAATTTTAGAAGCTATTGAAAACGCAAAAATTAAAAACAAAGAATCCATTTTTTTCATAGAAAACACTTTAAACAAAAATAAAATTATAAAATTAAAAACAGACGAAAAAGCGGATAAAATTCTACATAAAATTTTTAAAAAAATTAAATAATAGAATAATGTGTTTTGATTAAAATATATATTTCTGTGTTATAATCATAGTATTGAGTCTTTATAAATGAAAGATTTAATAAAAATTTTACCAATTTACCAAAGGAGAAAAAAATTTAATGAACAAAGAAAATTTTTTAAATTCTAAACAAGGGAAAATTATTATTGGTTCTAGCAGCGCTGTAGCTTTAGTAATTTTAACAGTTGTTTTGCTTTGGACTTTTGAAATGTGGCCTTTTTCTAAAACTTTAGACTTAGAAAAGCTTAAAACATTAGAAGCAAATTTTAAAGTTGTTACAATTTCAGATGAAGAATTAAAAGATCAATCTAAAGTAAAATCAGTTGTTAAAAATGTAAAAGAAAATTTTGATAACGTTTACAATACAATAGAAAATCTTGTAAAAAAACAATCTGAATTAATTAAAGAAGACACAAAAAGCAAAATGGAAAATATGAAAACAATAATTGAAGAAATTAAAAATAATTCAGAAACTTCTCCATTTGATGCTGCAGCACAAACTGCTTTCAAAAATAGTTATAACAAATTAAAAGACGCTGATATTAAAGCATTATTTGCTTCAATTAAGAGTAATCTTAAATTATAAAAAAAAACAAATTAATTAAAAAAAAAATTATATAAAAAATTTTAAAATATCATTAATAAAAAATAAAAAAAAAGATATTCAATCAAAAAAATTGAAATATCTTTTTTTTATTTTTTATTTTTTTTATTAAAATTATATTTTTTAGCAGCCAAAATAAATTCTCTAAACAAAGGATGAGGTTTTAAAGGTCTAGATTCAAATTCTGAATGAAATTGAACAGCTATAAACCAAAAATGTTTTTTTAATTCTATAATTTCAACTAATTTTTCTTCTGGATTAATTCCTGAAAAAATAAAATCACTATCTTTAGAAAAAATAGAAACATATTCAGGATTAACTTCAAAACGGTGACGATGTCTTTCATAAATAAATTCTTTTTTAAAAATTTCATAACTTTTACTATTTTTATTTATTTGACATTCATATAAACCTAACCTCAAAGTTCCTCCTAAAAATTTATTTTTTATTTTTTTAAAAATAACAGGATAAGGAGTATAAGGATCAAATTCTGTAGAATTAGCTTTTTTTAAATTCAAAACATTACGCGCATATTCTATAACTGCTAATTGCATTCCTAAACAAATTCCAAAATAAGGTATATTATTCTCTCTAGCAAATTTAATAGTTTCTATTTTTCCCTGAATTCCTCTATCACCAAATCCACCAGGAACTAATATACCATCAGAATTTTTTAAATATTTATCAACATTTTCAATATTTATTTTTTCTGAATCTATATAATTAATTTTTATAGAAACATTATTATAATATGAAGAATGTTTAAGAGCTTCTGTTACAGATAAATAAGCATCACAAGAATCCACATATTTCCCTACTAAAGAAATAATAATTTGTTCTTTTTTTGAATTTTCAATTTTATAAATTAAATTTTTCCATTGAGATGGATCAAATAAAGGTAATTTTTTAATTTGAAAATAATCTAAAATAAAATCATCTATCTGTTGTTTATGTAAATTAATAATAATTTTATACAAAATATTTACATCTATATTTTCAAAAATAGCATTTTTTTTAACATCACATAAAATAGAAATTTTCTTTTTCATTTCTAAAGATACAGGTTTTTCGCTTCTTAAAATTAAAATTTGAGGCTGTATGCCTAATGTTCTTAATTCTTTTATACTATGTTGAGTAGGTTTAGTCTTCATTTCATTAGAATTTTTTAAATAAGGTATTAAAGTATTATGAATATAAAGAATATTTTGAATTCCTAAATCATGACGAATTTGCCTAATAGATTCTAAAAAAGGTAAAGATTCTATATCGCCAACAGTTCCTCCGATTTCAATAATAGCTATATCATAATCAAAAAATTTCATTGTTTCTAAAATATTATTTTTAATTTCATTAGTTATATGCGGAATTATTTGAATGGTTTTTCCTAAAAATTTTCCTTTTCTTTCTTGATTTATAACGGTTTGATAAATTTGTCCAGTAGTAACATTAGATTTTTTAGTTAAATTTTCATCTAAAAATCTTTCATAATGCCCTAAGTCTAAATCTGTTTCTGCTCCATCACAAGTAACGAAAACTTCTCCATGTTGATTTGGATTCATAGTTCCACAATCAAGGTTAATATAAGGATCAAATTTTTGCATAAAAACTTTCAATCCGCGTTTTTTTAAAATCTGACCTATAGCCGCTGCAATAATGCCTTTTCCTAAACCAGAAACCACTCCCCCAGTAACAAAAATAAATTTTCTTTGTTTTTTATTTTTATTCATATTTATTGTTCTTTCTAGAAGATTTATAAAAAATTTTTTTACCTATTTTTTGACCTATATTTACTTTAGTTTCTATATTTTTTAAAGTATTATTATAAATTTCACGTTCAAAAGAAACTATATTTTTTTTAACTAATAAAAGAATAGTAGATCCTCCAAAAGAAAAAAAACCTTTTTCTTGTCCTTTAGAAAAATTAATAATGGGATGATTATTAATTTTACCTACCATTAAAGCGCCTATTTCAACTTGAACCATTTCAGAAAAATTTTTAGTTTTTAAAACAGAATATTCACGATTGTTTTCTTTAAAAACATTGAAATATTTAAAAGCAATAGGATTAACCGTATGAAATTTTCCACTTATTTGAACATTATAATCTATTATACCATCGTCTACAAAAATATATCTATGATAATCTGATGGTTTTAATCTTAAAATAATTAAATTTCCATCTTTATAAGAAGAAGCTAATTCATCATTTTTCAAAATATCACTTAAATGATATCTAGTATCTTTAATTGTATAAATACTATCAGAAGAAATAGAATAAATACTTATTTCACCTTCTCCTGGGCTAATAAAATAATCAGGATTTTTAGAAAAAAATAACTTTTTATACTTACGAATAAAAAAATCATTATAAGAATTAAATTTTTTTTTTTCAAATAAATTTAAATTTATATTATGAGATTTAATAGTTTTTTTTATGTGTATTTTAGAAAAAAAAGAATTTAAATAAATTCCTGATATCAAAGTAAAAATTCTAGATATTAAAATTTTTAATAAAACTCTTTTGAAAAAACTTTTTTCCAAACGCGAATATAAAAAAAATTGTTTCAAGCTAGTAATTTTCTGATTATTATTAGCAAAATTTTTACTTTTATAATCTTTTTTTTTATCCATAAAATTCCTCTTACTAATTGGAATTATTTCAATTTAACAATAACAAACTAAATATCAAAGAAATAGAAAAAAAAGTTATCAAAAAGAAAAAAACAATATTTTTAGGTTTGCTAAATCGAATTTTTTCAAAAACAAATAAAAAAGATAACAAAATAATAAAAAACAAATATATTAAAAAATCATAAATCAAAATATCATAATAATTTCCAATAAAAATTTTATTTAATAAAAAATTTATTAAAATTATAAAAGGAAAAATAATAGAAGATACAGTAACAGGTATACCTATAAAAAAACTAATACCTGACTTTAAATTAACATTTTTGTCTGAACAAACATTAAAATAAGCTAATCTTATAAGAGAAGATAAAACATAAAATGAACCAAAAATAAAATAAATAAATTTTAATTGCTTTAAAGATAAAAAAACATCAAAAATCATTATATTATTAATATTATCCATTAAATTTAAGCCTATAAATACAGGTAAAACTCCAAAACTAATCATATCAGCTAAAGAATCTATTTGAATTCCATATTGTTTTTCTTTTAAGGTTCTATTCTTCTTAAAACGACTAACAAAACCATCAAACATATCTAAAATACCACATATCAATAAACAAATAGAAGCATAAATTAAATATTTATAAAAACTAAAAGAAATTCCTAAAAAACCAAAAATTAAATTAAAATAAGTTAAGTAAGTAGTGTAATTATACATTCCTATAAACATTATAATGAAAAACTCCCTATCATCTAAATAAAATAAACAAATTCAATTTACAAATATTTTTTATTCAATTTAAATGAATAATTAAATCATAATGCATAATATTTTTTATTAAAAAAATATAATTTTAAAATAAAAAATATTAAAAATTATTAAATTTTAATTTTCAATAGATTCACTATCATCAATATCAATATCATTTTCTAAAGAATCATCATCATTTTCAATATCATTATTTTTTAAATCATCTGAACTAATAACAGAATCTAATTCTTCCTGTTCAGGAGAATTTATTTCCTCTTTATCATCATCTTTAATAATAGAATCATCTTCTAAATCATTTGTTTTATCTAAAACAAATTCATCAAAATCAATAATATCTTCTTTTTCCGAAGCCGAAGATATTTTTTTTTCTTTTACCGCTTCTTCTGAAACAAAATTATTTTTATCCAACAAAAATAGATTATTCTTTTTAATTCCCCAAAGATCATTTCCATAAAACATAAAACGCCCACTAGAAACAATATCTAAATATAATTGAGAAAATTTTTCATAATTCTTAATATCTATTTTCTTAATTTGAAAAACTTTTTTCACTAGTGTTTTGATAGGCATAGGAATTAATCTATTTTCCTTTAAAATATCATAACAAATATCTATCATTGATTCATCTGAAAAATTATTTTTATGTTCTTTTTTTTTCATACATTAAAATAATAACTCTTTTCTTTTTTTAATTAAAATTTATAAAAATTAAAAAATATGTTTTTCTTTAATTAATTATTTATTAATAAATAAAAATAAATTAATTTTAAAGTTAAATAATTAATTCTCTGAAGCATTAAGAAATAATTCTTTTGAAGTATTTTCAATTTGTTCCAAAATATCATTCATAGCTAATAAAAGATTTTTTTGAATTAATTCCAAACTATTAATAAATTCTTTTTCTTTTGCATCAATGATAATTTTGACAACTTTTCTAGTTCCTCGCATAACTATAAAAACATTATCTTTTCGACAAGTAAATTCTTTATTTTCTATTTCTTTTTGAGCTTTATCAATATTGTCTCGAATTTTGTTTATTTTTTTTATCATTTCTTCATCCATATAAGAAACTCCTTTATTCAAATTTGAAATTATTTTTTTTCCTTTAAATCTTCACAAATCTCTACTTTATCAAAACCAAACAAAAATCTAGCTAATTTAACAACTTCAGACTTATTTTGTTCTACAATTAAAGGAGAATTTTGTTTATAAAATTCATTACTAAAACAAGATAAATCCAAATCATTAATTTGCTTAGTTTTGAGAAATTTTTGATAAGAAGGGTAAACAATATCTTCCCAATCCTTATGCAAAATAACAAAATAATCTTTAACCAATGATTGTTTAAAATTTAAAATTTTCTTAATTTCATTTCTTATATTATTATGCAATAAATCTACATAATGATTAGAATTTTCACAAGATAAAAGCATTTCTTTATTATAACTAATCATCAATAATCTAGATCTGTATAACAAACTAGCAGAAAGAGATAATTCTGGATTTGTATAATTATTTAATTTATGCCATGATTGATTCAAAAATTTATTAGTATTTTCATCTGAATCTATTAATATTCTTTTAATGGCTTTAATAAAATTATTTTCATTATCATTTTTTAAATTTATTTTCAATTCTTTTATTTTTTTTTTTGTATCTTTTTTTACTTTTTTTGCAAAAGGAAAAATAAATTGATGGATTTGTATTAAATTTATAATAAAAAAATTTTTTTTGTTTTTAGCATTAGACAAATGATACTGCATTTCTAAAAATATTTGGAACAATTTTGTTCTTTGAGAATATGTTAATTTATCAACAATATCATAATATTTTTTTTCTTCTTTAAAATGATTAATAAATAAATTATAAAAAAAATCAATAAAATCATTAATAAAAATGATAAAATCAACATTAAATGTTAAATTTTTTTCTAAAAATAAAAGTAAAAAATTAATATCCGGTTCAAATAATAATTCAAATATCTTTTTTATTTTGTTTTGAGAAACAACTCCTAGCATCTCTTCAATATCTTCTAATTCGATTTTATCAACTTTATAAGAACTTATTTGATCTAATAAATTTAAAGAGTCTCTTAAACTACCATTAGAACAAAAAGATATTTTTTGCAAAGAGTCATCAGAAATTAAAATTTTTTCTTTTTCAGAAATATATCTTAATCTTGACTGAATATCTTCGGGCAAAATATTAAATAAATTAAAATGCTGAACTCTAGAAATAATAGTTTTCGGAATTTTTCTAATTTCACTAGTAATTAAAATAAAAATAACATTAACAGGAGGTTCTTCTAATAATTTTAATAAAGCATTAAAAGCATTATGAGATAAAACATGAATTTCATCAATAATATAAATTTTGTATTTTAAAAAATGACTCTTATAATAAGATTTATCTTTTAATTCTCTTATATCATCAACACCATTACAAAAAGCACCATCAATTTCTATAATATCTAAATTATTTTTTTTATTGATAGATAAACAAGAATCACAATTATCACAACATTCACATTCTTCTATATTCAAATTTAAACAATTAATAGTCTTAGCTAAAATCTTAGCTAAAGTAGTTTTTCCAACTCCTTTTTCTCCGCTAAATAAATAACAATGGTGTATTTTATTATATTTAACTGAATTTTTTAAAATTTGAATAACTATCTTATGACCAATCATACTATTAAAATTTTGAGGCCTATATTTACGATATAATGCTATATGAGACATATAATTTTTTTTAATAAATCCTTTTATATTATGAATAAATTTTTGAAAAATAATTTTGTATTTTATATATAGAAATAAAAATATTTTGATAAAAAAATAAAAATTAAATCGAAAATAGTATGATAAAATTCAATCACAAATATTTTATCATATTTAAAATATTTTAACATAAAGATATTTTTAACAAAAAATATTAAAAAATAAAAAATAATCATTTAAAAATACAAATTCTATTTTTCTCCTGCAATAGTTAAATCACCAACATAAACACTAGAACTTCCAAAACCAGAAAATTTAAAAACAAAATCATTAGCTATTTCCTTTAAATTTATTAAAATATCAAAAAAATTACCTGAAACAACAACCATTTTAAATGGAGAAATTAAATTTCCTTTTTCTATTTTAAAACCACTAGCCTGAATACTAAAATCTCCACTAATAGAATTAACTCCAGCATGCAATCCAATTAAATAATCTATATAAACTCCATCATCAATAGATGAAATCATTTCTTTAAAACTTTTAGTACCCTTTTTCAAATAACAATTGCTCATAGAAATATAACCATCAAAAAAATTTCCAGTAGGTTCAGTTTTAAAAATATTAGATGTTCTTAAATTATGAATAAACTGTTTAAAAATTCCTTCTTTGATTATATATTTGTTTTTACAAGGAACACCTTCATCATCAAATGTACTTTTAAAAAATGAATCAGAAAACAAAGGATCATCAATTATAGTAACTTTAGAAGAAGCTATTTTTTGATTTTCTTTTCCTAATAATTTAGATAATTTTTGATAAGCTTGATTTCCGCTAAAAATATCAGAAAAACTACTCAATAATTTAGAAAACATTTCGTTAGAAAAAACTACAGGATAAGAACCAGAACTTAAAGATAAAGCACCAAGTTTACTTTCTCCTAAAGAAATTATTTCTTCAACATATTTGTCAATATCAAAAGAAGAAAATTTTTTAACTGGGAAATATTTTACAATTTCTTCTATATTTTTATCTTTTTTAAAAATACATACAGCACTCAAACAAGCATAACTTTCTTTTTCTTCTAAATCAAGACCTTTAGAATTAACTATTTTTTTGTGAAAAAAATTTTCTTCATAAGAAATACTTTCTATTTTTGTTAAAAAACGACTTTTTTCGAATAATTTTTTCTCAAATTCAAACAATAAATTATATTTTTGTTCCATAGGAACGTTAACAAAATCAAACAAAATAGGTTCAACAGTATGATAAGAAGAATCAGAACCATCAAAAATAAAATCTTTCTCAGGAAAACTTAAAATTTCAATTTGTTTTTTAAGAGTTTCCAAAACTTCATCAATAATTTCATCATTAATTTTTTCTAAATAAATAGATGTTTTTTTATTTTGATATAAACCTCTAATAATAACTGAAAATAAATCACTTTTTATATATTCATTTATTTTATTATCTTCTAAAATAATATTTAAAGTTTTATTATCATTCAATAAAATTTCTAAAGCGTCTATTTTTTTTTCAAAACTCTTTAAAAACCATTTTTTATAATCAATTAAATTTTCATTTTTAAGATTAATATTAGTTTGCATTACTTTTTGCTTCCCCCAACAATAATTTCTTTAACTCTAATAGTTGGTTGGCCTAAATCTACAGGAACATAACCAGAAACAGATCCACAATAACCCTGACTTAAAGATAAATCATCAGCAACTCTATCAATTTTTAACAAAATATCTTGACCGCTACCTATCAACATCATGCCTTTAATAGGTTTAGTCAATTTACCATTTTCAATTAAATAACCAAGATTAACCATAAAATTAAACTCTCCAGTAGAAGGTTGAACAGTACCACCACCTAAATTTTGAGCATAAAAACCATATTTAGTATCCTTGATAATTTGTTCAGAAGTATGTTCTCCAGCCTCAATATAAGTAGAGTTCATTCTAGAAGTAGGAGAATATTTATAAGATTGTCTACGAGCAGAACCAGTTGGTGACATATTCATTTTAAGACTATTTCTAAAATCTATTAAATAATTTTTCAAAATACCTTTTTCTATTAAAAGATTTTTTTGAGTAGATTGACCTTCATCATCGAAATTAAGACTTCCCCAAGAACCTTGAATAGTTCCATCATCATAAGCAGTAACAATATCAGAAGCAATTTTCTGATTTAATTTTCCGCAAAAAGGAGATAATCCTTTCGCAACAGAAGTAGCTTCTAAAGAATGTCCGCAAGCCTCATGAAAAATAACTCCTCCAAAACCATTATTCAAAACAACTGGCATTTTCTGAGGTTTTAATTCATCTGCTTTTAACAAAATTAAAGCATTTTTAGCAACATCTATAGCTTTTTGTTTAAAATCAATATTATCAAATATTTCTAACCCAGAAGAAAAACCAAAACTTTCACCAAACTCTTGAACATTTTGTCCTTCTTTAGTTACTGACATTAAACTAATTCTAATATAAGGTCGTAAATCTTTTTTAAAAACTCCTTTAGAATTTGCAATCAAAACTTTTTGTTGCTTTTCTTCCCAACCAACAATTGTTTGAATAATTTTTTTATCAAAATTTTTCATAATTTGTGACAAAAAAATCATTTTCTTAATTTTTTCTTCTACAGTTAAACTATCAAAAGTTTTTTTAACTTTACTTTTAAAATTCTTCAAATTATCTAAAGAAACAATAGGAGTAATAGTTTTTTCTTTTTCAAAAATTTGTTGTTTTTCTTTTATTAAATTAATAATATTTTCATAAGTAACTTTATTAGTATAAATATAAAACTCTTTATCTTTATTTAATAAACGAATTCCAACACCATAAACATTTTGTTTTTGACATACGACAACATCTTTATCAATAATTTTAAAATTATTTGTCCAACTATCTTCAAAAAATAACTCAGCAAAATCAACATAATTTGAACTTAAAGATTGTTTTAAAATACTTTGAATTTCTAACTTAGTTAACATATATAATTTTATTATAATCCTTACTATCTTATTTTTATTCATTAAAAAATTAATAAAAAATAAAAGAATTTTGTTAATAATAATTACCATTTTAATAATATTTAATAATGCAAAAATATAATATTATTATTTTATTAAATTAAACATAACAAAATTCAATTATAAAAAAATTAAATTTAAATAATAAAATATAATCAAATAAAAAAGATATTAAAAAATTAAAAAAATTATCTTATTTCTTCTATATTTAACATTTTATTTTCATAATAAATATTATTTTTAGACTTAATTAATTTAACTAAATTAGTAGAAATTTCAAAAACTGTCTTTTTATAAAAATGTTTAATATTACCTATGTTTTTACTATAAATATTATATTTTTCATTTAATAACTTCAAAAATAATGAAGGATTAATGCCATCATCTTTGCCTAAGTTAATACTTAATTGTACCATTGGTTTTCTATCATTAGAATTATTATTATATCTACTTCTGCTATTATAACTATTATAACTATTACTAGTATTCCTTACTTTGGAATAACTATTATAATTATCTTTATAATAATTAGATTTATTGCTAAAACGAGAATTAAAAGTTTTAACTTCAGAAATATATTCATAATTTTTTTTATTAGGGATTAAATATGATAATAAACTCTTAATTATTTGTTTAGAATCGAATTTGTCTAATAAAATAATAATAATATCATTTATATTCTTATCTTGAGAAGAATTTTGATCTTTTTCTATCAAAGAAATTATTTTATTTTTGAAAAAATTATTTTGTTCTTTTTGAACTTCTTCAACAGAAGGTATTGAAATTAAATTTATTTTATCTTTCAAATATTGTTCTAATCTTTTTAACTGAATTATTTGTTTTACACTAACAAAACTAAAAGCTATTCCTGTTTTTCCTGCTCGTCCTGTTCTTCCTATTCTGTGAACATAAACCTCAGTTTCATGCGGTAAATCATAATTAATTATCATAGTAATATCAGAAATATCTATTCCTCTTGCAGCTACATCAGTAGCAATCAAAATTTTAGTATTCTTAGTTCTAAAACTATTCATAACACATTGTCTTTGATTTTGTTTTAAATCTCCGTGAATTGCGTCTGCAGAAAAACCTCTTTCCAATAAATAACTACAAATAGCATCTACATCTTTTTTAGTATTAGCAAAAATAATTACTGAATCAGGATTTTTATAATCTAATAAACGAACTAAAAGTTTATTTTTATCGAATTCTTTAACCATAAAATAAAATTGATCTATTAATTTAACAGCAAGATTTTTACTTTTTACTCTTATAATTTCAGGATTTTTTTGATATTTAGTAGCGATTTGCTTAATAGATAAAGGCAAAGTAGCTGAAAATAAAACTGTTTGTCTTTTTTCTGGTATATTTTGTAAAATAGTTTCTAAAGATTCTTGAAAACCCATTTTTAACATTTCATCAGCTTCATCTAAAGTTAAATTATAAATTTTAGTTAAATCTATTTTTTTTCTTTCTAATAAATCTATAATTCTTCCGGGTGTAGCTATAATAATATGAGGTTTTTTTTCTAAAGCTTGAAATTGTTTAATATAAGACTCTCCACCATAAATAACTGCTATTCTTATTTCTGGATAAAATTTTAATAATTTTTTAATCTCTAAAAAAACTTGTAAAGCTAATTCTCTAGTAGGACATAAAACTAAAGATTGAATATAAGATATTTTAGGATCTATTTTTTCAATTATAGGAATACCAAATGAAAAAGTTTTTCCAGTTCCAGTTTGCGATTGCGCTATGATATCATTTCCTTTTATCATCTCTGGAATAACCAAAGACTGAATAGGCGTAGGACTATTTAATTCTAATTCAGTTAGTGCTTTTTGCGTTTGAGGCAATAAATTTAATTCTTTAAATAAAATACTCATTTTTTTTAATTTCCTTCTAAAATTAATATTATATTAATAATTAATCAACAAAAAATCATAAAATAAATAAATATTCTAAAAAATTTTTTTAAATTTTTTTAAATTGATAAATAATTAATGTAATTTAATAATTTTATTTTTATTTTTAATAATTTAATTAAGAAATAATTAATTAATAATAATTAATTAATGTAAATAATATTTTAGTGATACTAAAATTTGAAAAAATTTATTTTAAAAAATAACATAACAAATATACAATACTTTTTATTATATATCAAAAAATTAATAAAAAAATTTTTTTTAAAAAAATTAAACATCAAAAAATAAAAAAATATAAAACAAAAATTAAAATAATAAATTTAAATTTTTATAAATATTTTGTGATTAAAAAATATAAAAATTTAATTTAAAAATTTTAAAAAACTTTTTTAAAAAAATAAAAAACCAAAAATAAAATATAAAATTTATAAAACCAAATTTAATTTAAATCTAATTCTAAAATTATATAAATTTTATATATCAGGTTTATTTTTTTAATTAATTAATTTTTTTGTTTTTTTATTATTTTTTTTATTTTAAAATTCTAGGAAAAATTATCTTTTATTTATTTCATATTTACTACTATTTATAATTATTTACATTACAACTATACTTTACTTATATTAACATAATATTATATAATTACATAAAATAAAAAATTAAATTTTAAAATTTAATTTAAAAAAAAATAATAATAAATAAATAAAAAAATGATATAATTTTTAAAAATTATATTTAAAAAATTAAAAAATATATACAAAAAAACAACTTTTAATAAAAATATGTTAAAATAAAGGGTGATTATTTTTTTAATATAATTTTTAAAAACTTTATCGACAATAAATAAAAATAATAAACAAGAAGGGACATTAAAAAAATTAATGTATTTTGTAAGAGAAAAATTAATTTTGGTTTTAGTAGCTTTTATATTTGCAATTTTAGGAGCTTTATTGTTCGAAGTTGGAGCAGAAAAAGCAAAGATTTATGAAGATAATTCTGAAATTATATCATTAGTAAACAGTTTTATTTTATCAGCAGAACAAAAGGAAAGCAAAATTTCAATAGGTTTTCAAGATAAAATACTTCATAAGTGGTACCAATTAATAATGTCTATAGTTCACGGAGATAGAAGTTATTTTAGTAAGTAAACTAAATAATTAATATCAAAATATTATAAAAAAATAAAAATAATAAGAAATATATAAAAGAAAAAACTAAAAAATGAGATTTTAGAAAAAAGTTTTTTTAATTCTTTTTTCTTCTTCTTTTTGTCTTATTGACATTCTTTTATCATATTTCTTTTTTCCTTTTGCTAAAGAAATTTCTAATTTTAATAAATTTCGGACAGATAAAATTTTAGTAGGAACAACACTAAATCCTTTTTTTTTAATATTATTTTTAATTTGTAAAATTTCTTTTTTTTTTAATAAAAGTTTTTTTTTTCTCTTTTCATCGAAATCAAAAAAATTACAAAAAATATACTTTTCTATAAACATATTTAAAATAAAAATTTCATTTCCTTCAATTTGAATATAAGAATTATCTAAATTAACTTTTCCTAAACGAATTGATTTAACTTCATTTCCAAATAATTGAATTCCTGATAAATATTTTTTTTCTAAAAAATAATTATAAAAAACTTTTTTATTTTTGAAAATAGTTTTATTCATTTTAATTTTTTTTCCCATTTATTCAATATAGATAATAAAAAAAATAATCAATTAATTATTTTTTTTAAATAATTTTTAATTTTAAAAAATTAAAAATATATTATTAATTAGTAATTAATTCAAGAATGAGATTTTAATTCTTTATATTTTAATAAAGAATTTTCAATTGTTAATTCTGCTTCATTTTTAGAATCTATTTTTTTTATTAAAACTTTTTTATTTTCTAAATCTTTATAATGAGACAAAAAATGTTTTATTTCAGAAATACAATAAGAAGGAATATCTTCCATATCATTATAATTTGCAGTAGATAAATCTGCAATTGGAACAGCAATTATTTTTTCATCTAATTCACCATTATCAATCATTTTAATAACCCCAATAGCTCTACATTCTACCAAAACCATAGGATCTAAAACTTCTTGACTCAAAACAAAAACATCTAAAGGATCTTTATCTTCACAATAAGTAAAAGGGATAAAGCCATAATTAGCAGGATAACGAAAAGATGTTGTCAAAAAACGATCTAATATTAAAAAACCCGTTTCCTTATCTAATTCATATTTTTTTTTACTTCCTTCAGGAATTTCAATAAAAACAATAAATTTTTTTTTATTAATTCTATTCAAACTTAAATTTTTTAATAAATTCATTTTTTTCACTCATTTTTTTATTTTTTTTAAATACATAACTAAAGTTAAGAAATTAAATATTAAAAAAATACGGAAATAATTAATATTTTCCATATTTTAATAATATTTTTTTTATTTTTTAATATTTTATTTTTATTTAATTTTAAGTAAAATTATTATAACATAATAATTAATTTATATTATTAAAATTAATTCCTATAATTAAAATTTGAGAATAAAAAATTAATTTAAATCTTTATATAAATTTTAAAATTAAAATTTAAACTAATTTAGTTAATTTATCTATAGCGCCAGACAAAGAAATTTTTTGAATAAATATTCTCTTTTTTTGCAAAACATTAATACTTAAATGATTAAATAAATCTACATTTATTTTATCTTTTTCAGAAATTAAAATTTTTTCAATTAAGTTTAATTTTTCTTCATCTCTGTTATTTTCTTCATCTGTAAAAATTTCATAAATAAATAAATTTGAATGTTGCTCTTCATCATTTTGTATCTTAACTAAAAAACCTTTTGTTTTATGATTTTTCTTTAAAGAAACATCAAAACTAACTTCTTTATTAGGTTTTATTCTTTTATTATGAATAGAATGTTCAAAAGAAAAAGCATTAGGCATATGAATATATGCTAAATTTTTAATTAAATTAAAAAGAATTGTTTTTTCTAAATTTTCAGTATTGTCTACATCTATAATACTATTTACATCGAGATAGAATTAAACCGTTTTTCTATTTAATAGATATTAATTTAAGCCTCTCACACCACCGAACAAGCAAGTTTCCAAGCATTCGGCGGTTAAATAAGTTTTTTTATAAAAAAACTTATTTTTCCTCTTTCGCCTTGTAAAGGTTATTACCCTTTTCCTTGGTGAGTCAGTCCACTTCTTTCTTCCAAAAGAAGCTTTGAATTACTCACGACTACTATGATTTTGCTTTTTCCTTGCTTCCACAGACCATTCTTTGTTTTTTTTAGAGAATGTTTTACTCTGAGAGAAGTTTAGGAAGATCGAAGTTACTCTAATTATTTACGCAACTCATTTAGGTATGCAGACCTTTTTTTTCTTTATCTTAAAACAAAAACTTTTTATATTTATACATTATTAAGATAAAAAAGAAAATAGGTAGATTCAAAGAATAAGATTATATTGAAAAATCTTTTATGTTTTTTCTTAAAACATTGATAAATTTGAAAATCTAAAAATTATATAAATTTCAAATTTCCTTGATTAACAGTTTCAATTCATTTCTGTTAAGTTTTATAATTACATCATTTTAGCATTTAGCCTTTTATAAAAAGGTTATCCATGTGAGTTATTCTTCTTGCGTAATCTTATTGAATATGAATTTCTCCTCAACCCGCTTTTATTCTTTGCTGTAACTTTTCATTCTTTCGTTTCAAAAGCCAAGAATACGAAGGAACACATTATCATTATGTTCGTGATGCGTTAAATCACTAATAATTAGGCATCATTTCGCGCCCTAATTCTTCTATAGAAATATTAACTTTTTCTTTTGATTCCTCTTTGTCGCTATTTTTAATTAATTCTTCTAAATGAGAAAAATAAAGAAATAAATGTTTTCTTAAGTCTTCTATATCATTTACACTAGTAAATTTAAAATTAACAACTTCTTGAATTAAATCTAAAACAGAATAACCATTCATTTTACAATTACAAAATGAAAAATTAATAGAAATAATTTTAGAAATATTAGAATCTTTAAAATAAAAATATCCTAAAGAAGGATTATTTTTTAATAAATTACAAAAACTAACCATATCTAAAGCTATTTTTTCAATCACGATAGAATTAAGACGTTTAGCTATTTTTTTAAAAGTTATTATCTTAAGCCCCGCACACCACCACGCAAGCAAGTTTCCAAGCACGTAGCGGTTACAACATTTTTAATATTAATTATTTATTCAATTTATTATCAATAATATATTGATAATTTTTCTAAATAAAATATGTATTATTAAAAATATATTTCTTTTTAATAATTTTTTTATAAATCGATAAAAAATATTTTTTATATTTCTGATAAATCAATATTCAAAAAATAATCTTTATCTTTTTAAAAAATAATATAAAAATGTGGTTTCCTCTTTCGCCTTGTGAAAGTTATTATCTTTCTCCTTGGTAGGCCATTATACTAAAACATTCCAGTTTAGCTTTAAGTTTCCTACGACTACTATGATTTTGCTTTTCCCTTGTCCCCACCAACTTAGGTGTTTTATTTAATTAATAAATTAATAAATAAGGGATTTAGAGAGATAGAAGTTACTATAAAAAACTACCGTGTACTTTTAGGAGAGATAACCTATTCCAAAAATATATAGGTGGATTTTTGTCTATTTTCCTATAAAAAGGATGATAATTTAATTTGTCAGTTTAAACAAATTAATACAAAAACTAAGAAATTTTTAATATTTCAAGGTTATGTCATAACTTCTCTTTTTTCTCTTAGGATTATTTCAAATCTTATCCATGAGTACTTTCATCTTGCGAAATCATATTGGTTAAATAATTTTACCTCAATTCGCTTTTATCTTCTGCTGTATTTTATAGTCTTTTCATCCCATAAAACAAAGATATGATGTACAACATTATCACAGTTGTTGCAATTGGTTAAATTGCTAGTATTTTATGCATCTTTCTCGCCCTAAACCTGACAATACATATGATATCGATTAACAATATAATTTTCTATTGAATTAATACTACTTTTTTTAAAAACAACTTTATTATTATATATTTCTATTCCTCTAATTAATCTATCTAAATCAATAGAATCATTAACTCCAGTAAAAAAAGAATCTCTTTTTAAATAATCTAATCTATCAAAATCTAATTGACTAGACAAAAGTTTTTCTAATAAAACAAATCTATGTTCCTTATTTATAATCGCGATAGAATTAGAAAGTTTTAATTTAATAAAAAATAAATTAATTATTAATATTTATTTTTTCTAAGCCCCGCACACCACCACGCAAGCAAGTTTCCAAGCACGTAGCGGTTACTCATAAAAAATGAGTTTCCCCTTTCGCCTTGTAAAAGTTATTAACTTTTTCTTTAGTAAGCACATTACATTTCAATATTCCAATTGAAAATTTGATTAACCTACGACTACTATGGTTCTGCTTTTCCCTTGCCTCTTTTAAATAAATAATGATAAAAAAATTATTTTTTTAAGTAAGAAGTTTAGGGAGATAGAAGTTACTAAAAACACCACCTTTATACTTTTAGGAGAGATAACCTAACATTTTTTATTTTAATTAAAATTAAAAAATAATCAGGTGAATTCTGATTTTTTATCTCTTATTTAAACATAAGAGAATGATAATTTTAATTAGCTTCTATTTTTCTAATTAAATTTTCAGAACTGAAAATAATTTAAATATTTTATTTACAGGAAGTTGCCTTTCTTATCTTTATTCTCTTAGGAGTTTTAAAACTCTTTTCCATAAATATATTCATCTTGCGAAATCATATTGGTTTAATAGTTCCACCTCAATACGCTTTTTTCTCTTGCTTTAATTTTTAATTCTTTCGTTTTAAAAACCAGAGAAACGATGTACAGCATTATCAAAACTGTTGAAATTGGTTAAATAACTAATGTTTTAAGCATCTTTTCTCGCCCATAGAAGCAACATCAAATTTAAATTCTACATCTATAGAATCTAAAATAGAAACAATTTCAGGATGATTAATAATTATTTGAGCACTTTTTTGTTCATGATTAGTATTAAATATAGTTTCAAAAATATGAGAATAAGAACCATGTCCTATATCATGCAATAAAGCAGTAGTTAATAAAAGTAATTTTTCTCTGAAATCAAATATTTTTTTTCTTTCTAAAAGTTTATTATTAGTTTCAAAAAACCTTCTAGCTAATTCATAAACTCCTAAACTATGAGTAAAACGAGAATGCTCAGCTCCATGAAAAACAATATTAACACAACCTAATTGTTTTATTCTTCTCAGCCTTTGCATAACGCTTGTATCAATCAATTTTTTTAAAAATACATATTCAAAATAAATATAACCATAATCGCGATAGAATTAGAAAGTTTTAATTTAATAAAAAATAAATTAATTATTAATATTTATTTTTTCTAAGCCCCGCACACCACCACGCAAGCAAGTTTCCAAGCACGTAGCGGTTACTCATAAAAAATGAGTTTCCCCTTTCGCCTTGTAAAAGTTATTAACTTTTTCTTTAGTAAGCACATTACATTTCAATATTCCAATTGAAAATTTGATTAACCTACGACTACTATGGTTCTGCTTTTCC
>NZ_VBRA02000008.1 GCF_005774685.2 Texas Phoenix palm phytoplasma
CCGAAGGTATATAATCTTGAAATTTTCTTTTATTTATAGTAATATTTCCAGAACCTAATTTTAAAATAACCCTTGCTATTGAACTTTTTCTTCTTCCTGTGCCTAAAAATTGATTTTTATTGATTTCCATTTTCATTTCTTTATACCTCTATAATTATAGGCTTTTGAGATTCATGTTTATGATTTTTTTCAGAGTAAATAAATAATTTTTTACGCATTTTTTCTCCTAATTTAGTTTTAGGTAACATTCCAAAAATAGATCTTTCTACTATTTTGTTTGGGAATTTATTTTTTAATTCAAATGCTGTTATTTTTTTAAGTCCTCCTGGAAAACCTGAATGTCTATAATATTTTTTTTGTTTCCATTTTTTACCTGTTAAAACAATTTTACTAGCATTTATAATTGTTACATAATCTCCATTATCGATATTATGAGTAAAATCAGTTTTACTTTTACCTTTCAAAACAGAAGCTACTTTAGTTGAAAGTCTGCCTAAAATTTTATTTTCTGCATCAACTAAAAACCATCTACGGATTATTTTTTTTTCATTTATTGATAAAGTTTTATTATTTTTATCATTATTATTTATTTTTTGTTTTTTATTTTCTTTATTTTCTTTGCTTTTTTGTTTTAATGAAATTATTTTTGATTCTTTTTTGTTCATATGAAATAATATACCTTAACATTTGATAGTTTATTAAAATTTACTTATTTTTTTTATTAATAAAATAAAATAAATTCTTTATTTTAAAAATTTTTATTAAATTTAATTTATAAATAAAATAAATTTAAATATAAGTATAAATTAAATTTAATAAAAAATAAAAATTTTCCCTAAAGATAATAAAAAAAATTAAATAAAAAAACAATATAAATTATTAAAATTTTAATAAATATGTAAAATTAGTATACTTAAATAATTAAAAAATGTCAAACAAAATTAATATTTTTTTGGAGCGAATGATGGATCGAGATAGAATTAGACCGTTTTTCTATTTACTAGATATTAATCTAAGCCCCTCACACCACCGAACAAGCAAGTTTCCAAGCATTCGGCGGTTAAACAAGTTTTTTCTCAAAACTTCTTTTTCCTCTTTCGCCTTGTAAAGGTTATTACCCTTTGCCTTGGTGAGTCAGTCCACTTCTTTCTTCCAAAAGAAGCTTTGTATTACTCACGACTACTATGATTCTGCTTTTTCCTTGTTTCCACAGACTATTCTGTGTTTTTTTTCAGAGAATGTTTTTCTCTAAGAGAAATTTAGGAAGATCGAAGTTACTCTAATTATCTACGCGACTCATTTAGGTATGCAGACCTTTTTTATAATTTATTCTTCCATCTATATAACATGAAAGAATAAGTTATTTTTTTTATATAAAGGTAGGTTTAAAGTTAAGTTAATAATAACCATTTGATATTTTATTGTTTTATTTAATAAAATAAATTGATAATTTTGAAAATCCAATAATATAATTTTCAAATAACTTTAACAAACAGTCACAATTCATTACTGTTCAGTAGCATCATTACCCCGTTTATTGCATTTAGCCTTTTCGATAAAGGTTATCCATGTGAGTCATTCTTCTGGCGTAATCTTATTGGATATGAATTTCTCCTCAACCCGCTTTTATTCTTTGCTGTAACTTTTGATTCTTTCGTTTCAAAAGCCAAGAATATGAAGGAACACATTATCATTATGTTCGTGATGCGTGAAATCACTAATAATTAGGCATCATTTCGCGCCCTTATCTAAAACATTTATTTCTTCCAATAAATTAGATTCTTGAAATATTAAACTAATCATTCCGTTTCTATAATTATCTAATTTATTATTATTAAATTTTGTTATTAAGTTATTGTAAACAAAAATATTACCAGAATCTACTATATCTAAACCAGATAAAAGATTTAATAAAGTAGTTTTCCCTGAACCTGATTTTCCTAAAATAAAAATAATACCTTTTGAAGGTAATTTTAATGATAAATTATTTAACGCATTAATAACAAATTTTTTTTTATTAATATATTTCTTATTAATATTTTCTATTTTGAACATATTTTTATTTTGATATACTTTCTTTTTTTTTATTAACTACTATTAGTAGTTCAAAAAATAAAAAAATAATAAATTTTATATTTTATTTTTAAATTTTTAAAATATAAATCATATAATTAATTAATAAATAATATTTTTTCTTTTATTTATAACAATTTTTATATTTATATAATATTTGGAGTATTATATAATATATTATATTACATTTGTATTTGCTTAGTAAGCAAATTATTTTTAATTAATTTTTTTTTCAAAAATAATATTTTAAAAAATAAAATTTTAAAAAATAAATAAATTTTTAAATTACAGGAAAAACATATGATAAATAATAATAAAGAAATAGATTTTACAGATATTCAAAAAATTATTAATAACAAAAAATTAATTTTAGTTGATTTTTACGCTACTTGGTGTAATCCATGTAAAAAATTATCTCCTATTTTAGATAAAGTAGTAAAATCAGAAAATATTGAATTAATAAAAATTGATATAGATAAATACCCTACTTTAACTGAAAAACAAAATATTACAAGTTTTCCTACTTTGGTTTTATTTAAAAACGGCAAAGAAATAGCAAGAAAAATAGGATTTCAAAATTATGAAGAAATAATTTTATTTTTAAAAAATTACAAATAAAAAATAATTTTAATATAAAGAAGAAAGAAATTAAAACTTATTAAAATGTTAGAAGGTATTTTTTTAATAAATAAACCTAAAGGTATTACATCTCACGATGTAGTATGGAAAATAAAAAAAAAATTTAACTTAAAAAAAGTTGGACATACAGGAACTTTAGATCCTTTTGCAGAAGGACTTCTTATAATTTTAGTAAATAAAGCTACTAAAGTTGCTTTTTTATTTGAGAAATTAGATAAAAAATATGAAGGAGAAATAATTTTTAATAAAAATTATGATACTTTAGATATAACAGGTAAATTGATAAAAGAAAAAAGAAATAATATCTTAAACTATGAAAAAGTTAAAAAAAGTTTTGATTTTTTTAATGAAAAAGAATATTTACAAATTCCTCCAATGTACTCTGCAATTAAATTAAATGGATTAAAAATGTATGATTTAGCAAGAAAAAATATTAATATAAATATACCTCCAAGAAAAGTAAAAATTCATTATTTAAAAATAAATTCAAATTTAGAAAACAATAAAATAAATTTTATAACAAAAGTTTCTAAAGGAACATACATAAGAAGCTTAGCAAGAGACATTGGGGAAAAAATAAATACTTACGGTGCTTTAAAAAATTTAGTAAGATTAAAAATTGGAAAATATTCTATAAAAAATAGCAAAACAATTAACAAAATAACTGAAAATGATTTAATAAATATTAAAAATTTATTTTCTAACTATAAAAAAATTTTTTTAAATGACTATTTAATTAAATTAGTTAAAAATGGAATTTTTTTAGATCAAAGACAAATAATTACTAATAAATCTTTTATTGTTTTAGATAATAACAATAATTGGGTTGCTTATTATAAACCTATTGAAAAAAATAAATATGAATATCGTCCTATATTATTTTTTTAATTTTTTTAGTTATTTGTAATATTTTATTAGATAATAAAATTTTTCATCATAATTGAATTTTTTTTAAAAAAAATTATTATTTAATAAATCGTTAAAAAATAAATAATTTTTAAGAAATATAAATTTTATTATTTGTTTAAAAATGAATTATGTTATTTTTGTTAAAATATAGATAGAATACAAATTTTTTCAATTTTTTTCAACATTAATAATGTTTACAAAAATATTTTTATTTTTATATAATTTAATAAAATTTAATAAATATTCAAAAGAGAATAAATAATTTAATTTCTTTAAAAAAATAATCAAGTTGATTAAATTTTTTTTAAAAATAATTTTCAAATAAATAATTTTTTTTAATAAAGAATATTTTATTTAAATAATAAGTAAAAAAATTTTTTGATTAAATCTTATTTTATTTTTAAACTTGTTTAATATTTTTTTATATTTTATATTTTATGTTTAAAATATAAAAATTAAAAAAGTTTTAAATAAATTAATAATTATTATTTAATGTTTTTTTCTAAATAGAAAAGTAAATCAGACAAAAAAACAGAAGGAAAATGTTTATTTTTTATTTTATTTTGTAATGGTTTTTTTTTCAAATTTTTTAACCAATTATATGTTCCTTTTAACCATTTATCTGCTTCTTTTAAACAATTTATTATATTTTTATCTCTTTTTAAAACTTTAAAATTTTTATAATTTTTACCATTAATAACACAATATTCTTTTTTTTTTATTAAGTAAAAAATTAAACACCAAAATGAAATATCATTATTATAACTAATTTGACTCGCAAAACATTTTATATTTTCTGATTTCAAAACTAAATACCAATAAAAATTAGATTTTTTTAATTTATTTTTCATTCTTCTTTCGATGATATCGATTTCTTTTATTATACATTCAGCAGAATGAGTCAATTCTGATCTTTTTCTTTCTTTGTGTAAACAAGAATAATTTTTTTTTTTGTTATCATGATTTTTTTCTTTTAAATATCTTTTTTTGCTTTTTTTATCTATTAGGACGTAATCAATATGTTTATATATATCTTTTTCATTGCCCCAACATATAATTAACAAATCTTTTTTATGATTATGGTCATTTCGTAAACCGCGGCCTATCATCTGATAGAAAACAGTTTTATACATTACAGGACGCAAAATAATAACACAAGAAATAGATGGCTCATCAAAACCTTCGGAAAATATTTGACAATTAATAATTACTTTTATTTTTCCTGCTCTAAAATCATTTATAATATCTTTTCTTACAGAATTATTAGTTTCTGCAGTAATAGCTTCAGCTTTTATGTCGTTTTCTTTAAATTTTTTTGTTAAATCATAAACATGTTTTAAATTAGTACAAAAAATAATAGTTTTTCTATCTATTGAATATTTTTTCCAATTTTTAATAACTTCTTCATTTACAGGAACATTATTAACATATAATGATGTTTTGTCCATATCATATTCTTTACCATTACGTTGCAATATGGACATTTCATCTTTAATGTTTTTATCTTCTATAACAATCGTTTTTTTAAAAAGATCAACTAAAAGTCCTTCTTCAATTGCTTCTGAAAATGTAATTTCACCAACAATTTCACCAAATATATTTAATAAATCTTCACCATCTTCTCTTTCTGGAGTAGCAGTAAAACCAAAAAATTTAAAATTATTATTTTTTGATTTAAAATGATCGATTATTTTTTTATAAACAAAAGATGTTGAATGATGAGCTTCATCAATAATCATCATATCAATAGAATCTAATTGTAATAAATTTTGATCTGTTCCAAGAGTTTTACACATAGCAAAAATTACTTGTGCATCCCAATTTTTATGATTACTATCAAATAAAAC
The DNA here is from genome assembly GCF_005774685.2 of Texas Phoenix palm phytoplasma. Lineage (GTDB taxonomy): Bacteria > Bacillota_I > Bacilli_A > Acholeplasmatales > Acholeplasmataceae > Phytoplasma. The sequence goes on from NZ_VBRA02000008.1 coordinate 5,469, forward strand.
TGTAGTAATATTAGGATTAATTTTTTCAAAACATTTTTTATTTTGAAAATTAATTTCATCTCTATGACACAAAACACATGCTTTTTTTATTTTATTGTTTTTAAACAAAAATGATAAAATTTTAGAAAATATGACTGTTTTTCCAGAACCTGTTGGCGCAACTGCCAGACATCTATTTTTATAATTCATTTTTTTTATAATACTAATAGCTAATTTTTTTTGACTTGGTTTTATTTTAAAAAACAATTTTTCTTCCATATATGAGACAACAACTCTTTATATTTTTTTATTAAAATTTATTGTATTTTATCATAATAATAAATAATTGTAAATTAATTTTAGTAGTTCAAACGCAAATAATTACTGATAAATCTTTTATTGTTTTAGATAATAAAAATAATTGGGTTGAATTTTATAAACCTATTAAAAAAACAAATATCAATATCGTTCTATATTATTTTTTTAAAAAATATAACAAAAATAAAAAAATTTTAATAAAAAAGCTTTTATTTTTTATTTATAATTAATTTAATTTAATTAAAAAGAATTTTGTCTAAAATTTATTTTATTAATAAAATAATCATTAAAAAAATTTATAAAATATTTTGTTTATATTTTAATTTTTTTATAATATATTGAAATAAAATTATTTTTTTATTTTTTTTAGAAAAATCATTAATAAAAAAAATATTGTCATATTATTTGAATAATCTCATAACAAATAAATATTTTTAATAAATTTATTTAGGAAATACTCAGATATAAATAAATAAATTGGTTTAAATTTTTTATCTTAATAATTTTTTATTATTTTTTTAAAAAATTTTGAAAACGATGAATATTGAAAAAATTATTAGTTTCATTTAATATTCGATTAACTAAAATATTTGTTTTTTTCAGTCCTGGTCCATCCATAACATAAATTAATTTATATTTTTTAAATTTATTAATAATTCTATCAAATTCCAACATTCGATTTAATTCACTATTAATTTTAGAACCTGAAACATTAAAAAAACTACATTCCAAAAGATAAGTAATTTTATTTTGATTAAAAACAAAATCTATTCTTTTATTTTCAATTAATTCTGCTTCTTTTAAAATATTTTTTAAATTAATTTCTTTTTTAAATTTAATCTTATTATTTTTTAAAATATCTTCAATTAATTTAGTTAAAAATAATCCAGATTTGTTTTTTCTAGAATTTGTTTCTAAACCAATTAAAATACCTAATAAATAACTTTCAATATTTTGATTGTTTAAAGAGTCTAAAAAAAATTTAGATAAAATATTAGATTCTTTTATAAATTCAAAAACAATATTTTTATTTTTATAATCAAAAACAATTTCTTTATTTTGATTATTTAAATAAATAAACTTTTTTTCTTGAAAAAAATTTTTGTTAGCTATTAATATTGGCAAAAATTTAAAAATAGATGTGTTTCTTTTATAATAAAATTCTAATTTATCAAAAAATTCTTTTTCTGTCGAAGAACTAAGATTATTGAAAGTTTGAATTATTTCGCGATTATCATTTATAAAATTAGTAGCTTTATCCCATGAAACATAATTTTTCAAAACATAAGAAGTGTTTTTTAATTCTTTAAAAAATAATAAATTATCTATCTTTTTTTTTTGATAATCACTTAATTCATAATTAGTAATAATAGTTTCATAAGTATTATTTTTACGATTATGACAATTAGAATTAATAAATCTATCAACAGGAAGTTTTAAAAAATAAAAAGATTTATATAAATAATTAATTAATGAAGTATCATGATTAGTCAAAATCCATTTAACTCCTCTTAAATGAGCTTCTTTTAAATATTGAGATAATTCTTCTTGGTCTAATTTATCAAAAACTTTAGAATTATAACCGTTAAAAGTTTTAGTATCTGAATCATAAGGTGGATCGCAAAAAATTAAATCATTTTTTTTAGTTTGAGAAAAAATTTTTTTATAATCTTGTTTCAAAATTTTAATTTGATTATTTTTTAAAAATAAAATAATGTTTTTTAAATTCGTTTTATTAATTAAGTTATCTAAAGAAATGTTTGTTTTTCCGTTAAAAGGGGTGTTAAATTTATTTTTAGAATTTACACGATAAAGTCCATTAAAACAAGTTTTATTAAGAAAAATAAAACGTGCTGTTTGTTGAATATTATCCAAAGAATGAATATCTTGATTACGAACTTGATAATAAAATACTTCTCCTAATAAATTTAATTCCTTTATATATTGTTTTAATAAAGAAATAACGGCATCAGATTCTTTTTGTAAAGTTTTCCAAGCGTTTATTAATTCTTCATTAATATCTGACAAAACAGCTTTTTTTGGCAATAAATTTAAAAAAACACTTCCTCCCCCTAAAAAAGGTTCAAAATATGTTTCGTACTTAATATTCATAAAAATATTTAAAAAAGGTAATAATTGCTTTTTTCCGCCAGCCCATTTTACAAAAGGTTTTATTTTAGATTTAAATTCCATTATATTAATTCCTTTATTTTTTTAATCATTAATTAGATTATATCATTTATTTTAATTCATAATTTTAAATAATAATAATTTTATTATTAACTAATTTCGATAATCAAAATAATTTATATTACTCATTAATAATGATACTATTTTCTTTTCTCCCAAAAAAAAATCTTTGGCTCTCTATTAAAGACTTACTCATCTCCTCAAAGGCGCTTAAGAAGAGTCTAAGTCTAAGTCTCTTGTGCTGCTTCATATGTCTCCTCAACTGAGTCCTTATAATAGTCTTTATGTCTGCCCTAAAAAAAAAATCTTTGGCTCTCTATTAAAGACTTACTCATCTCCTCAAAGGTGCTTAAGAAGAGTCTAAATCTAAGGTCTCTTGTGGTGCTTTAAACAGCTCCTCAACTGAGTCCTTATAATAGTCTTTATGTCTGCCTAAAAAAAAATCTTTGGCTCTCCATTAAAGACTTACTTGTCTTCTCTAAGGCGCTTAAGAAGAATTTTATTCTAGGTATCTTTTGGTGGTGTGTCATAATGTCTCCTCAAATGAGTCCACGGAGTAGTATTTGTGTCTCCACAAAAAAAAATAAATAAATTAAATTAAACATAATTTATTTTTAAATCAAATTTATGAGCAATAAAATTACCAATTAAATGAAAAATTTGAACTAAAAAAAATAAAACTAAAACACAAACCCAAATCAAATCTAAATTATTAAATCCATATTCAGAAAAATCATACATTCCTTGAAAACCATAATAATAAGCAATTTGTCCAAGGCCTTGTAATCCTACAATAGATAAAACACTAGAATAAGATAAAGAAGATATAAAAAGAGAAATAAATTTTAAAATCAAATATGAAATAGATTCTCTTAATAAAAAATATATTATAAATTGAAATTTATTAGCTCCTAAAGTATAAGATGTTTTATAAAGTTCAGGATTAATTTGTAAAAAAACTTGTTCACAATTACGAGAAAAAATAGGAATTAAAACTGAAATTAAACATATTATTCCAGCTTTAAATCCATAATAAATATTAAAATAATAACCAATAAAACCATTAATTAATAAAATAATTAAAATTAAATAAGGAGTAGAAATAAAAATATTAATTAAATTATTAATAAAAAAATAGGTCTTTTTTTTATTCAAAATTCTAAGAAAATACAAAAAAATTCCTAATAATAATCCTAAAAAACCAGAAATAAAACAAGCAAAAAAATTTATTTTTATAGTTTCCAAAAAACCTTCTAATATTAAATAATTTCCTTTAATATTAGAATAATTTTGAAAATTACCAGAATGACGATATTTCAAAACATTCCAAAAACGTTTTAAAATAATCAAAATACTTTCTATCGAAAACAAAAAATTATTTTTTAATGTACATTATTTATTATCAATAACTTCAAAATATTCATTAATTTTTTCTGTTATTAAATCATTCTTATCTGAAGAAATCATACTTAAAAAATTTGAATATTTATTTTGATATTGATTTATTAATTCTGGTTTTTTTAAAACTTTTTTAAGAGAATTTATTAATTCTGAATCAAGATTTTTAAATTTAGTTATCAAAGAAATAGTATAAACATATAAATTTGTTTGATTTTCATCTAATTCCAATTTTGAAATATAATTTACATCTTTTTTTAATGTGTTTATACCAACAACAGCAGGATAATTTATAAATAAATCATAATCTGAACTAACATCTTTAAATTTATTAAAAATTTCCGTTAAAGAATTTGCTTTGTGTAATTCTATATTAGAAGAAATAATAAAATACTCTTCTTTTAAATTTATTTTTTGAGATAAATTTAATTTTTGATCATTAAATTGAGGTTTTCTTTGAATTAAAGAAAGTTTTTCAAGAAAACGTAAAGCTAAAGCTTGTTGAGGAACCTCTTTACAAAATAAAATTTTTATTTTTTCTTTAGAATCTAACTTTTTTTGCAAATCTTCCCATGTTTTTATTTTATTAGGATTATTTTTTGTATTAAATAATCCTAAATTAGCCCAATAAAAAGATTGCGCAACAGAAGATTTTTCTTCAGTAGATTTTTCTTGACTATTATTTTGATTTAAAACGAAAGTATAAGGCAAATGACTATCTAATTTAGCAATAACGCTATCATTATTTAAAAGTTCATTGGTTTGTTTGTATTGATGAGGCAAAAAAGAAATTTCTAAATCAATATTTTCTTTCTTCAACTCTTCTCGAACAGGTCCTTCTAAAAAATCTTTTACAGTAGGCAACGCAGTTGCTATCTTAAGAATTTTATTTTTATTATTGTTTGAATTGTCTGAAGAAAGAAAACAAAACCAAATAATTAAAAAAAATAAAAAAACAAAAAAAACAGATAAAAAAATACTTAAAATCAATTTCTTTTTATTCACTTGAAAATTATATTCCTTAACAATAAATTTTAAATTTTTTTTTAAAAAATTTAATTCAAAAAACTTTTTTATAAGAGAAAGGTTTAAAATCGTAAGAAGGTTTTAAAAAAGTTATTTTTTCTATTTTACCTTTATTTAAAATAGCTACTTTAGTACATAAAGTTTTAATAACTTCAACATCATGAGAAATTAAAAAAATAGTTGTTTTAAAATTTTTATTTATTTTATAAAATAAATTTAAAATATTTTTACTCATTTCATTATCTAAGGAAGAAGTTACTTCATCGCAAAAAATAATTTTAGGATAATAAACTAAAGATCTAGCAATAGCAACTTTTTGCTTTTGTCCGCCTGATAATTGTTTTGGATATAAATAAATATAATCTAATAAATCAAAAAACTTAACAACTTCCATAACTCTCTTAGTTATTTCATTTTTTTTTATCGTGATAGAATCAGATCGTTTTTTTTAGTAAAATAAATATTTTTTAACTACATTAATCTAAGCCCCACACACCACCGAACAAGCAAGTTTCCAAGCATTCGGCGGTTAAATTAATCTTTTTATTTTATTTAGCTTTCTTTTTATTAAATAAATAAATTTATTTTTACATTAAATTTCTTTTTTTTCGTAAAAGAAAAAATATTTTTTTATTATCAAAAAATATAAAACATTAAATGTTTAAAAAATTTTATTTAATATCTTATTCTCAATATAAATTAATTATTTTTTAATAAAAAAATATCAAAATTTTAATTTAAAAAAGATTAAAATTTCCTCTTTCGCCTTGTAAAGGTTGTTAACCTTTGCCTTGGTGAGTCAGTCCACTTCTTTATTCCAAAAGAAGCTTTGAATTACTCACGACTACTATGATTCTGCTTTTTCCTTGCTTAAAAAATTATCTTTTTTTATAAACAAATAAGTAAATAAAAAAAATTTACATTATTTAAGTTTAGGAAGATCGAAGTTACTCTAAATAATTACGTTGATTCTTTTAGGCGAGTGAACCTTATTAACTTTTCAATTCAAAAGAATAATAAAATTTCGTTAATTTATAGGCAGGTAGAAGAGTTGTTATTAAAAACATCTTTCATAAATCGAAAGTGGTGATTATAAAGACCTAATATAAAAGCCTACATTTTCCCTTCTATATCAGTAATTTCATATTCTTTCTGATTAGTTTCGCGAGATTACCCTTTTTTTACTCTTAGGTTCGTTTAAGAACTTATCCATGAGAATCTTAGTCTTGCTAAATCATATTGGCTAGAATATTTGCCTCAACCAGCTTTTATATTCTGCTATAACTCAATAAACTTTATTTTTTTATCGAACCGAATATATGACTAATACCATCACCAATAGCATTAAGATTCGTTAATTCTTTATTATTTATGCATCTTTCGCGCCCATATTATCACGATAGAATTAAAATGTTTAAATTTTTTTTAACATTTCTAAGCCCCGTACACCACTAAGCAAGCAAGTTTCCAAGCACATAGCGGTTACAAAATATTTATTTATTTAAATTTTTTAGACAAAAATTTTAAAATAAATATTTGTTTCCCTTTTCGCCTTGTAAGAGTTATTAACTCTTTCCTTGGTAGAACATTATACTTCATTAATTCCAAATGAAGTTTTGATTTTCTACGACTACTATAGTTCTGCTTTTCCCTTGTCCAAATTAATTTATATATAATTAATTCAATTAAAAGGATTTAGGGAGATAGAAGTTACTCTAAAATACTACTTTGCACTTTAAGGGGAGATAACCTATATTAAATTTGTAAAAAATAAAAATATAATTTTAATTTTAATTATTTACAAAAATATTAATTAGGTGGAAACCTATTTTTTTATTAATGATAATTCAATTCATAATAAGAAAAACAAACTGACGTAATAGGTCTAAAAAATTATAACTATCGTATTTTTAGGTTTTAAATTACTTCTCTTTTTCTCTTAGGAGTTTTTCAACTCTTCACCATTAGCACTTTCATCTCACTGATTAATAAAGGTTTGATAGTTAACCTAAACACAATTTTTATTTTCTGCTGTAATCTAAATTACTTTCGTAATATAAACCGAAAAAATGATGCACAATATTATCACAATTGTTGTAATTAGTTAATTTACTAGTATCTTAGGCATCTTTTCTCGCCCTCTTATTTTTAAAGAAAGAGATATGTTGTCAAAAACATTAAGATTATTTAAAAGATTAAAATTTTGCCAAATAGTGGCACTTTCCAAATGAGTAAAATTTTTTTTAATAAAAGTAAATTTATTTTGATCAAATCCATAAATACCATTTAAAATATGTAATAAAGTTGTTTTTCCTGATCCAGAATTACCAACTAAACCGAAAATTTTTCCTTTTTCGATTTTTAAATTAATGTTTTGAAGAACTAAATTAGAAATATTATTAAATTTATCGAGATAGAATTAGACTGTTTTTCTAGTCACTAGATATTAATCTAAGCCCCTCACACCACCGAACAAGCAAGTTTCCAAGCATTCGGCGGTTAAACAAGTTTTTTCTCAAAACTTCTTTTTCCTCTTTCGCCTTGTAAAGGTTGTTAACCTTTGCCTTGGTGAGCCAGTCCACTTCTTTCTTCCAAAAGAAGCTTTAATTACTCACGACTACTATGATTCTGCTTTTTCCTTGCTTCCACAGACTATTCTGTGTTTTTTTTCAGAGAATGTTTTTCTCTAAGAGAAGTTTAGGAAGATCGAAGTTACTCTAATTATCTACGCGACTCATTTAGGTATGCAAACCTTTTTGTTTTCTTTATGTATTTTAAAAATATAAAATATCTAATTTTTAATATAAATAAAAAATAAAAATAGGTAGTTTTAAGTTTATATTTTTAATGTATAAATATTTATCGCAAAAAATTGATAATTTTGAACATCACTTTTAAATGTACAAAAAACTTAAAAAAACAGTTTCAATTCATTTCTGTTCAGTAATATAATTACCCTTTTTTATTGCACTTAGCCTTTTTTTTATAAAGGTTATCCATATGAGTCATTCTTCTCGCGTAATCTTATTGGATATGAATTTCTCCTCAACCCGCTTTTATTCTTTGCTGTAACTTTTCATTCTTTCGTTTCAAAAGCCAAGAAAATGAAGGAACACATTATCATTATGTTTGTGATGCGTTAAATCACTGATAATTAGGCATCATTTCGCGCCCAAAAGTTTTATACAAATTTCTTATTTCTATCATACAAAAAAATTCTTTCTGTGATAAATTATATTTTTAAATTTTAAAAAACAATAAATAACAATAATAATATAATATTTAAAATAAATATTATTTTTAAAATAAAAATAAAAAAAAATAATAATTAAAAAGAAAAATAAATATAAATAAATATAATTTACACACATAAGTATACAAAAAAAAAATTTAAAAATATAAAAAAAAATTATTAATAAAAATTATTACAAATTTTTATTAATAATTTTTAATAATAATGTCCAAGGCATAATAGCGCAAAAAATTCTACCAGGAAAATGTTGAATAATTTTAAAAGATTTTAATTCAGAACAAATCAAAGATTCTTTAAAACTTTTTTTTTGTAACATATTACAAAAATTATTTATTTTTTGAGAAGCAGTTTCTATATATTCATTTTTTAAAATAACAGACATTAAAGAAGAAGAAGCTACCAAAATAGAACATCCTTCTACTTCATATCTAATATCTACAATTTTTCTATTATGAACTAAAATTTGAATAATAATTTCATCTCCACAAGATAAATTTTTTTCTGAAGAAAAAAAATAATTTTTTAAATTATTTTTTAATAAACCTCTGTTTAAAGGATTTTTATAATGTTTTAAAATTAAAGAACGATATAATTCATTTATTTTCATATTTATTATTTTAATTCTTTTTTTAAATTTTTTTATTTAAAAACAACTAAAGCATTAAATTTATTTTTCTTTGTTAATAAAATATATTTATTAAATAAAGCATCTTTAGAAAATAAAGAAAAATTAATTTTATCAACTATATTGTCAAAAATTTTAATAGAACCAGATAAAATATTTTTTTTAGCTTGATTTTTAGAATCAGATAATTTAATTTTAACCAAAACATCAACTAAAGAAATGCCGTCTTCAACCTCAATAAAAAACAAATGTTTTTTTAATAAATTAAAATCTTTTTGAATTATATTTTTTTTATTTCTTGAAAACAATAACTTATTCACTTTTAAACATTCTTCAAATATTTTTTCACCATACAAAAAAATAACAACATTTTTTGATAATTCTTTTTGAGCTAATCTTTTTTGAGGATTATTCTTTGTTTCTTCTTCCAATTTATAAATATATTTAAGTTCTAATAATGTTAAAGTTTTTAAATAATTAATAACATTTTGATCTGTTGTATTGAATAAATATTGATAAATTTCATAAGGACCAGTTAATTTATCATCTAACCATAAAGTGTTTTTTTCACTTTTGCCAAATTTAATACCTTTATTATCTAAAAGAAGAGGTATACTCATTCCAAAAACTTTATTATTATTTTCTTCATTACAATTATTTTTCATTTTACGAATAAATTCTAATCCAAATGTAATATTACCCCATTGATCAGAACCTCCAAATTGGAGTTGAACATTATGGTTTTTATTAAGATAATAAAAATCTAAAGCTTGAAGAATCATATAAGAAAATTCAGCATAAGAAATTCCTTTTTTTAATCTTTTAGAAACTATTTCTTTAGATAACATTTCATTTAAATTTAATTTTTTTCCATATTCTCTTAAAAAAGAAATAATATTAATTTTTGAAATCCAATCAAAATTATCTACAAATTTGAGATTTCCATTAGGTAAAAATTTTTTAAATTGTTTTTGAATATTTAAAGAATTAAAATCAATGATTTCTTTAGAAACTAAATTTCTTTCTCCTATTTCTTTTGGGTCTCCAATTGCAGCCGTAGCTCTTCCTATTAAAATAATAGCTTTGTGACCTTTTTTTTGAAATAAAGAAATAATTATAATCTGAACTAAATGTCCTAAAGTTAAAGAAACAGCATTTGGATCAAATCCACAATAAAAATTAATACTACATTTTTCTAACAAAATTGATAATTCTTTTTCATTACTGCAATCTTTAATCAAGTTTCTTAATTTTAATTCTTTAAATAAAGACATTTAATTCTCCTTAAATTTTTTAAAATTTATATAAAAAAAAATATTGTTTTAAAAAGAAATAAAAAAATTATCTTTTTGCTTTAATTTTCATAGATTTAGAAGATAATTTCCTAACGTAGTAAATTTTAGAACGTCTTACTATTCCTTTTCTAACAATTTCTATATTTTCATATAAAGGCGAGTGTATAGGAAAAATTCTTTCTACTCCTACTCCGCAATAAACTTTTCTTACTGTAATCGTTTTAGTTATTCCACTACCTTTAATTCTAATTATTAATCCTTCAAATGCTTGAATTCTTTTTTTATTTCCTTCTTCAATTTTGATAAAAACTTTTACAAAATCACCTACTTTAAAATCAGGTAAAACTTTCAAACTATTTTTATTAATTGAATTAATTAATTCTTGTCCTTTAAGTTTCATTTTTAATAATTTCCTTGTTTTTTTAATTTTTTTAAAACAACATTTTTTTTATTATTTTAAAAATTCTTCTTTTTTTATATCTTCCAACAATTTTTTCATACAATCATCTAATTTTAATGAAGAAATTAAATCAGGTCTTTTTAAAAAAGTATTCCTTAAACTTTCTTTCTGACGCCATTCTAAAATTTTTTTATGATTACCAGACAAAAGAATTTCAGGAACATTTTGATTTTTATAATTACTAGGCCTAGTATATTGTGGATATTTTAACAAACCATTTTGAAAAGTATCTTTTTGATAAGATTCTTTTCTAATAACGCCAGGAATGACCCTAGTTAAAGAATCAATAAAAACCATAGAAGGTATTTCGCCTCCAGTTAAAACATAGTCTCCTATAGAAATTTCTTCATCAACATATTTTAAAATTCTTGAATCAATTCCTTCATAATGACCACATAATAATATAAAATGAGAAAATTCATCAACAAAATTAAATATCTTTTTTTGATTTAATACTTTACCTTGAGGAGAAAATAATATAACACGGCTTTTTTGATTATAAATTTTTATTTTTTTTAAACATCTATAAAAAGGAGGAAGAGTCATTAACATTCCTACATCTCCTCCGTAAGGAATATCATCGACTTGATTATTTTTTTTTTCACTATATTGTCTTAAATCATGAACTTTTATAATAATTTTTTTTTTATAAATAGCTCTTTTTATAATAGAATGATTTAAAAAATTATCAAACAAAATAGGAAAAATAGTAATAATATCAAATTTCATACAACAAAACCTTTAAATAAAATAAAAATATAATTAAATTCTAATTGAAAAACATTATTATAAAATTATTAAAAAAATAATTAATTTTGATTTTTTAACTTTTTAGCTTTTTTTAATAAATTTTTTACAATATCAGTAGGTTGAGCACCTAATAATAACCATTTATCAGCTCTATCGCAATCTATATTAATTTTATTATTAAAAGGTTCGTAAGTACCTAAAATATCTAAAAATTTACCATTCCTTTTATTATGAGAATCCATAACAGTTACTCGATAAAAAGGTCTTTTGTGACAACCTAAAAGTTGTAAACGCATTTTTACTGACATTTTTTTTAATTTCACCATTCTACTTTCTATATTTTAGATTTTTTTTAATAATGAATTTTTTAAGCAAATAACATATTATAAACAATTAAATTAAATTAAAAAAAATTCGAACGCTATAAAATATTTTACTCAGTGTTTATTATAAAAGAAAAAAAAAGAATTGTCAATTGAACTAATATGGGTAAGAAAATATAAATTTTAATAATTATTTATTTTAAATAAATTATGAAATTAATTTATTTTTATCTAAAAAATTATTAAATTTTTTTAACTTAATCATTCTAATTTCTTCTTTATAAACAGGTAAATTATTAAAAAAAGGAGTTTCTAAAATTTTAGGTAAATTCAAAAATTTAGGATGATAAATAATTTTTATTAAAGCGTTAAAACCAATATGACCAAATCCTATATTTTCGTGACGATCTTTTTTACTACCACAAATATTTTTGGAATCATTTATATGTAAAACAGTAACATATTTTAAATTAACAATTTCATCAAATTGTTCAATTACATTTTCTAAATTATTTTTAATATCATAACCTGAATCAAATAAATGACAAGTATCTAAACAAACAGAAATTCTTTTTTTATTTTCTATTAAATCAATAATTTTTTTTAATTCCTCAAAACAACAACCTATTTCAGTTCCTTTACCAGACATATTTTCTATTGCTATTTTAATTTTCAAATCTAAAGTATTCTTCAAAATTGAATTAATTCCAGAAGCAATCCAAAAAATAGATTGTTCTCTATTTTTATTTATAGCATTTCCAGGATGTAAAACCATTTGAGGAATATTTAATTTTTCAAATCTTTTAAGTTCTTGAGTAATAAAAGAAATAGCAAAATTTCTTTTTTCATAAGAAGGATTAGCTAAATTAATAATATAAGGAGCATGTCCTACTAAATCATTTAAATTAAAATTATATTTATTCATTTGTAATATTGTTTCATTTATTGGAATTTTTTCTATATTTATTCTTTTAGTATTTTGCGGAGCACCTGAATAAATCATAAAAGTATTAGCACCATAAGATAAAGCTTTTTTAAATGATTCTAAATAAAACAAAGGATTTTTAAAAGGAACATGACTACCAATTTTTAACATTTTTTTTCTTCTTTTTAAATTTATTTTTTATTTTTATATTTAAAATTTTTTTTATTAATTTTAAAAAAATTTTATAATTATTTTTGCTCTATAAAACCTGTCTTTTTTAAAATAATTTTTTTAAAAACAATTTGGTTTAATTTTTTAATTTTTTCTAAATTATTCTTTTCTTTATCTTCATAAAGCAGAACCACATTGCCTGATTTTCCCATTCTTCCTGTCCTGCCGCTTCTATGTTGAAAAAATTCTAAATTCTTATTAGGCAAATCATAATGAATAATCCAAGAAATATCTAAATCTAAACCTCTTGCTGTTAAATCACTTGTTAAAACATATTGATATTTCATTTTTTTAATTTCTAAAATATAATTTTTTCTTTTTTTAACTGATAAATCAGAACAAAAATTTAAAATATTAAATTTTTGATTTTTTAAAAATTCATAAATCTTGAATTGTTCTTTTTTTTTTGAAACAAAAATAAAACACAAAAAAGGATTTAATTGTTTTAAAAAATGAATCAAATCATTTATTTTTTTATTAGGTAAACTATTTATAACATAATAATTTATATTTAACTTTTGTTCTTTAAAAACATCTAAAAACAAAACTTTACCAAAATATTTTTTAATAAAATGTTTCTCTTTTTCCCTAATAGAAGATGAAAAAAGTAAAATTTTAGGATTCCATTTTTGTAATAAAATATCTAATAATTTTAAAAATTTTTGTTCAAATAAAGTATCTGCTTCATCTAAAACTAAATAAGAAGCTTTATTAATATTAACTTTGTTAATTACTTTTGAATATTCAAATAATTTTTCAATTGTAGTTATAATTATTGGAGGTTGTTTTTTTTTTAAACTCAAAGATATTTTATTTTTATTCATAGAACCATAAAAAATTTTAACTTGAGAATTTCTATTTTCTATTTCCTTTAACATTTGAAAATTTTGAAAAACCTTATAATTTGGTTGGAGTTTCTCAAACTGGAACAGGAAAGACTCATTCTTATTTATTACCTATTTTGAGTAAAATTGATTGGAATAAAAATCATATACAAGCGGTTATAATAGTTCCTACTAATGAATTGGTTTTTCAGACTTTTCAAATGTTAAAGGAAATAGAAAATAGAAATTCTCAAGTTAAAATTTTTTATGGTTCTATGAATAAAAATAAAATATCTTTGAGTTTAAAAAAAAAACAACCTCCAATAATTATAACTACAATTGAAAAATTATTTGAATATTCAAAAGTAATTAACAAAGTTAATATTAATAAAGCTTCTTATTTAGTTTTAGATGAAGCAGATACTTTATTTGAACAAAAATT
>NZ_VBRA02000009.1 GCF_005774685.2 Texas Phoenix palm phytoplasma
ATATGGATTTGTGGTAGAGGATGAGGGATTTGAACCCCCGACTTTCTGCTTGTAAGGCAGACGCTCTCCCACTGAGCTAATCCTCTGTCTGTAAAAATTCAAAATAAAAAATATAAAAATTTGTAAAAAATAAATAAATTATTTTTTTCAAAGTAAACCTTGGCAAAACTTATTTTCACTTTTATAAATAAAAACTATTTTCAGCGCGTAAGGGCTTAACTTCTGTATTCGGAATGGGAACAGGTGTTTCCCCTTAGCTAAATCACCAAGGTTCTTTCAAAACTAGATAAACAAACGTTTTTTACTCAAAAAATAAAGTCAATGGATCTATTAGTACTAGTCAGCTGAAAATATCACTATTCTTACACTTCTAGCCTATCAACCTGATAGTCTTTCAGGGTTCTCATAGGGAAATCTCATCTTAAGGGAGGCTTCACACTTAGATGCTTTCAGTGTTTATCCCTTCTATACATAGCTACTCAGCTGTGGCTCTGGCGAACCAACTGAAACACCAGAGGTATATCCATCCCGGTCTTCTCATACTAGGGACAGTTCCTTTCAAATTTCCAACGCCCACGACGGATAGAGACCGAACTGTCTCACGACGTTCTGAACCCAGCTCGCGTTCCGCTTTAATGGGCGAACAGCCCAACCCTTGGAACCTTCTCCAGCTCCAGGATGCGATGAGCCGACATCGAGGTGCCAAACCGCTTCGTCGCTGTGAACGCTCGGAAGCGATAAGCCTGTTATCCCCAGGGTAGCTTTTATCCGTTGAGTTACGGCCCTTCCATGCGGTACCGTAAGATCACTAAGTCCGACTTTCGTCCCTGCTCGACTTGTATGTCTCGCAGTCAAGCTCCTTTATGCCTTTACGCTCTCGAAATGATTTCCGACCATTTTGAAGGAACCTTATGAACGCCTCCGTTACTCTTTAGGAGGCGACCGCCCCAGTCAAACTGCCCACCAAACACTGTCCCTCACAATACACTTGTGTAGGTTAGAAGCTAAAAAACCCAAGAGTGGTATCCCAAAGGCGACTCCTTTAAAACTAGCGTTTTAAATTCATAGTCTCCCACTTATTCTGTACATGAGTTTTCCAAATTCAATATTAAGTTGCAGTAAAGCTCCATGGGGTCTTTTCGTCCTGTCGCGGGTAACCGGCATTTTCACCGGTAATTTGATTTCACCGAGACTCTTGTTGAGACAGCGCCCAAATCGTTATGCCTTTCGTGCGGGTCGGAATTTACCCGACAAGGAATTTCGCTACCTTAGGACCGTTATAGTTACGGCCGCCGTTCACTGGGACTTCAATTCAATGCTTTGGTTTCCCGAACATCTCCTTTTAATCTTCCAGCACCGGGCAGGCATCAGCCCCTATACATCACCTCACGGTTTAGCAGAGACCTATGTTTTTGATAAACAGTCGCTTGGGCCTATTATCTGCGGCTTTTACTTTTGAAATAAAAGCTCTCCTTATCCCTAAGTTACGGAGTCATTTTGCCGAGTTCCTTAACAAGAGTTTTCTCGCGCGTCTTAGTATACTCTACCTTCCCACCTGTGTCGGTTTACGGTACAGGTAAAAAAACAATTAACCCTAGAAGCTTTTCTTGAAAGTATGAAATCAGTCACTTTACCTTCAAACCTCATTTTTTGGAATAAGAAAACGGATTTGCCTATTTTCTCAAACTTGGTTCTTCTACCTTAATCCAATAAAAGGCGTGCTTATCCTTCTTTGTCCCTCCATCAGTTGTTTTTTTAGTGCAGGAATTTTAGCCTGCTTGCCATCGACTACGAATTTCTTCCTCATCTTAGGACCTGACTAACCCAGGGAGGACGAACCTGCCCCTGGAAACCTTGGGTTTTCGACGGATAGGATTCTCACCTATCTTTTCGTTACTTACACCGGCATTCTCACTTCTGATCTCTCCACCACTGCTTACGCTATGACTTCACTGAAATCAGAACGCTTCCCCTACCATATAAAATATTTTAATATTT
Source organism: Texas Phoenix palm phytoplasma (assembly GCF_005774685.2). Classification (GTDB taxonomy): domain Bacteria; phylum Bacillota_I; class Bacilli_A; order Acholeplasmatales; family Acholeplasmataceae; genus Phytoplasma. Next base: position 1,999 of record NZ_VBRA02000009.1, read on the forward strand.
TTATCCGTAGCTTCGGTATAATGTTTTAGCCCCGGTACATTTTCGGTGCAAAGTCATTTGACTAGTGAGCTATTACGCACTCTTTAAAAGATGGCTGCTTCTAAGCCAACTTCCTAGTTGTCTGAACATCTTCACTTCCTTTTCCACTTAACATTAATTTAGGGACCTTAGCTGACGGTCTGGGCTCTTTCCCTTTTGACTATGGACCTTATCACCCATAGTCTGACTGCTGATTTTATTTTAATGACATTCGGAGTTTAATTGAGGTCAGTATCCCGAGGTGGAACCATCACTCATTTAGTGCTCTACCTTCAAAAAAAATTATAATCAACGCTAGCCCTAAAGCTATTTCGGGGAGAACCAGCTATCTCTGAGTTCGATTGGAATTTCACCCCTAGCCACAAGTCATCCAAACACTTTTCAACGTGTCCTGGTTCGGTCCTCCATTTAGTTTTACCTAAACTTCAACCTGCTCATGGCTAGCTCACTTCAGTTTCGGGTCTATGACATACAACTAAACGCTCTATTAAAACTCGCTTTCGCTATGGCTACGTTCCTCAAAACTTAACCTTGCTCTATATCATAACTCGCCGGTTCATTCTGCAAAAGGCAAGCCATCACTCATTAACGAGCTCTGACTAATTGTAGGCATACAGTTTCAGGATCTATTTCACTCCCCTCCCGGGGTTCTTTTCACCTTTCCCTCACGGTACTAGTTCACTATCGGTCACTAAGGAGTATTTAGCCTTAGGAGATGGTCCTCCCATATTCCGACAAGATTTCTCGTGTCTCGCCGTACTTTTTGATACGCTAGATTTTAAATTACCTCTACAGGATTATAACCTTCTTTGATGTTTCTTTCCAAAAACTTCGAGTTTTTTAAAATTTTATAACTAGTAATTCGTATCAGGCTCTTCCGGTTTCGCTCGTCGCTACTACCAGAATCGTTGTTACTTTCTTTTCCTACAGTTACTTAGATATTTCAGTTCACTGCGTTCCCTTTTTTGACTTTAACATCAAAAAAACTATAAGTTTATTATAGTAGGTTTCCCCATTCGGAAATTCATGGATCTTCATTTATTTACAATTACCCATGACGTATCGCCGTTAATTGCGTCCTTCATCGGCTCTTAGTGCCAAGGCATCCACTGTACGCCCTTATTTTCTTCATTATTTTGAGAATTTACGTTGTTTATCTACTTTTCAAAGAACTTTTTTTTGATTTTCAGTTCATTTAGACTGGTGGGCCTAAATGGACTTGAACCACCGACCTCACGCTTATCAGGCGTGTGCTCTAACCAACTGAGCTATAGGCCCTTAAAAAATTAAATACTATAAGAATAATTAATGAAAAAGAAAAACTTATTTTTTTAAATTAATTTAAGTCTTTCAAAACTGAAGATGATGATTTTAAAAATTTCCTTAGAAAGGAGGTGATCCATCCCCACCTTCCGGTAGGGATACCTTGTTACGACTTAACCCCAATCATCGACCCTACCTTAGACGATTCCCTCTGCTTGCGCAGTTAGGCTATCGCTTTCGGGTATTGTCCACTTTCGTGGTTTGACGGGCGGTGTGTACAAACCCCGAGAACGTATTCACCGCGACATGCTGATTCGCGATTACTAGCGATTCCAACTTCATGAAGTCGAGTTGCAGACTTCAATCCGAACTAAGACTATTTTTTTGAGATTTGCCAAAAACTCGCGTTTAAGCTACTCTTTGTAATAGCCATTGTATCACGTTTGTAGCCCAGATCATAAGGGGCATGATGATTTGACGTAATCCCCACCTTCCTCCAATTTTTCATTGGCAGTCTCGCTAAAGTCCCCACCATAACGTGCTGGCAATTAACGACAGGGGTTGCGCTCGTTTTAGAACTTAACCTAACATCTCACGACACGAGCTGACGACAACCATGCACCACCTGTATCCCTGATAACCTCCACTATATTTCTATAGTTTTGCAGAGTATGTCAAGACCTGGTAAGGTTTTTCGTGTATCTTCGAATTAAACAACATGATCCACCGCTTGTGCGGGATCCCGTCAATTCCTTTAAGTTTCATACTTGCGTACGTACTACTCAGGCGGAGTACTTAATGTGTTAACTTCAGTACCGAGTTTAACCCCGACACTTAGTACTCATAGTTTACGGCGTGGACTACCAGGGTATCTAATCCTGTTTGCTCCCCACGCTTTCGTGCATCAGCGTCAGTAAAGACCCAGTAAGCCGCCTACGCCTCTGGTGTTCCTCCATATATTTACACATTTTACCGCTACACATGGAATTCCGCTTACCTCTATCTCACTCTAGTCAAACAGTTTCTCTAGCAGGACAACGTTAAGCGTTGAAATTAAACTAGAGACTTATTAAACCGCCTACGCACCCTTTACGCCCAATAATTCCGGATAACGCTCGCCCCCTATGTATTACCGCGGCTGCTGGCACATAGTTAGCCGGGGCTTATTCATTGAATAACGTCAAGATAGTTTTTCCACTATTGTTTCTTCTTCAATAAAAGAACTTTACATACCGAAGTACTTCGTCGTTCACGCGGCGTTGCTCGGTCAGAGTTTCCTCCATTGCCGAAAATTCCCTACTGCTGCCTCCCGTAGGAGTTTGGGCCGTGTCTCAGTCCCAATGTGGCTGTTCAACCTCTCAGTCCAGCTACACATCATCGTCTTGGTAGGCCATTACCCTACCAACTAACTAATGTGACGCAAGCCCCTCTTTAAGCATACCCTCCGAAGAAGGTCTTTTAAAAATAAAAAGATGCCTTTTTATTTCCTATCCAGCCTTAGCAACTGTTTCCAATTGTTATTCTCGTCTTAAAGGCAGGTTGCTTACGTGTTACTCACCCGTTCGCCACTAAAATCTAAAAGATTTCTCTAAAAGATTTCCGTTCGACTTGCATGTATTAAGCACGCCGCCAGCGTTCATCCTGAGCCAGGATCAAACTCTTAATTTTAATAATAAAGTTTTAAATTAAAATTAAATAATATTTAGTAATTAATTTTAATGAAATACATTTTTTATATGTAATACTTTTGCAAAAAAGTATTTTAAATTTTTTTAATTAAAAAAATCATCTTCAGTTTTCAAAGAATTAAAATTAAGATAAAAAAATTAAAAATAACATACAAATTTCAAAATCAAATTAAAAATAAATTAATTTATTTATTTGTAATTATATAAATAACCAACTATCAAAATATTTCAAATTAAATTGTTAAAAAAAATTTAAACAGCAAAAATAAATAAGCAATTTTAAAACAATTTTTATACTTTTATTATATCATATTGATTAAAATAATCAACGTTTTTTATAAAAAAAATAAAATAAATTTTAAAAAAAATTACTTTATTTTATTCTTATTTAAAACTAAATTAATTATTTTTTCAAAAGAAATTCCTTGAACAAAATTAATTAAAAAATCATAAAATAAAGGAAAATTAATTAAAATTTTATTTTTAACATTGTTATCTAAATTTTTTAAAACATATTTTTCTATTGAAACTGAACAATCATATCCTACTCCTATTTTTAACCTTTTAAATTCATTAGTTTTCAAATTATCAATAATATTTTTTATTCCGTTATGTCCTCCGTGTCCCCCTTTTTTTTTAAATTTAAAAGAACCAGGATTTAAATAAATATCATCGCTTATAATTAAAATATCCTTTGTCTTTATTTTATAATTTTGCATAACTTTATAAATAGAATTTCCAGATAAATTCATATAACTTTCAGGTTTTACTAATAAAAATTTTTTTTCTTGAATTTGAATACAATAAATTAAACTAGAAAATTTTTTTTTAAAAAAACAAATATTTTCTTGAAATTTTTCTAAAAAATAATTAACTAACATAAAACCTATATTATGAGGAGTTGATTCAAATTCAACTCCGGGATTACCTAAACCACAAATCATTTTCATTTTTCTTTTTCTTCTTTTTTCCTTTAGTACTATTCTTTATTATTTATTTTATTTTTTGAAAAAAATTTATAAATAGTGTCAAAAAATAACATAACAAAAATACAACATGATAGAATAATATAATCATTAAATCTAATTTTTTGAGTTCCAAAAAAATTATTTAAAGTATCAAAAGATTGAGAAATTAATACAAATAAAAAAATCTCACAAAAAATACCAAAATATAAAAGTTTATTTTTTTGCTTTATTGTTTGCCAAAAATAAAGTTGATCTGAACGACAAGCAAAAACATTTCCAATTTGAGAAAAAATAACAGAACCAAAAGCCATCGTAGATGCTAATTTAAATTCTGCCATATGAGACATTTGTTTAAAAGGGATTTCTTGTTGATATAATTTTAAACCTCCAAAATACAAGAAAAAAACCAAAGTTGTTATGCCCTCTACCATGCCTAAAAAACCATAACTTCTTTTCAATAATTGAAAATCTAGCAAATGATCTTTTTCTGTTATAGGTTTTTTATTTAACAAATTAATTTTAGGTTTTTCAGCACCTAAAGCAATAGCTGGAATTAAATCTGTTATTAAATCAATAGCTAAAATTTGCATAACAGTCAAATAAAGAGGAACACGGAAAAAAGCCATAAAAATAATAGGGAAAATTTGAGGAATATTAGAACAAAAAACATAAGTCATAAATTTCTTAACATTATCATAAATTCCTCTAGCTTCTAAAACAGCTTTTGGAATAGTAGAAAAATTATCATCTAATAAAATCATATCAGCAGCATTATGTGCTACATCTTTACCAGATTTTCCCATAGCAATACCAATATGAGCAGCTTTCATAGCTAAAATATCATTAACTCCATCTCCTATTACGCCAACTACTTCTTTGTTAGAACGATAAGCTTCTACAATCTTCAATTTATGTTTTGGAGTTGTTCTAGAAAAAAATATAGGTTTTTTAGTTTTTAATATTTTTTTTAATTCTTCAAAAGACATTTTATCTAGTGTTATTCCATCTATATTAAGATAATCATCTTTAATTATACCTACTTGTTTACCAATAGAAATAGCTGTAGGTCCATAATCACCAGTAATAACAGTAATTTTTAAACCAGCATTTAGTAATTTTTTAACTGCATCACGAACTTCTATTTTAGGAGGATCATAATTGACAGCAAAACCTAAAAATACCATATCCTCTTCTTTAAAATCTTTTTGTTCTATTTTTTTATAAGCAATTGCTAAAATACGATATCCTTGTTTGGATAATTCTTCATTTTTAAAAGAAAAAATTTCTTTTTCTTTTTTAGAAAAATTAGTAACCTTTCCATCCTTGTATTGAGCATTACATTTTTCTAAAAGAACATTTGGAGCACCTTTAACAAATAAATATTTACTTCCGATATCATAATTTTTTTGAGATATATTATTAACCAAAACACTCATTTTTTTAGTTTCAGAAGAAAAAGGATTTATTTTTTCCGTTACAAAACTATTACGAATTTTGTTAATATCTAATCCATATTTAAAAGAAGCAATTAATAATGAACCTTCTGTAGGATTTCCAACTATTTTAAAATATTTTTTATTTTTCAAATCATCAATTAAATTTGCTTCAGAACACATTACAGCCGCAATAAAAATTTTATTAATAATTTTATTACACTTTATATTATTAAAATTTAAAATTTTTCCTTCTTTCTGAAAACCATTTCCAGTAATTTTAATCATACCATTAGGAAATATTATTTTATTACAAGTCAATTGGTTTTTAGTTAAAGTCCCTGTTTTGTCTGTGCAAATAACTGTTGCAGAATTTAATGTTTCTACGGAAAATAATTGTTTAATTAAAGCTTTATGTTTAGCCATTCTTTGAGAACCTATAGCTAAACTTAAATTAATAGTAGGCAATAATCCTTCAGGAATATTAGCAACTAACATACCTAAAGCTACAACTACAGAAGGTATTAAAATTTTGTTCCAAGAAACTTCTGAATCATAAAAACGCCACAAACAAATAAAAAAAACAATTGAAGATAAAATAATAGCAATACAACTAATTATTTTAATTACTTTATGTATTTCTTTTTCAAGAGTATTAATTCCCTTATTTATATTTTGAGACAAATTCGAAACTTCACCAATTTGTGTATTTTTTCCAATATCGTAAACAATAGCTTTAGCACTGCCTTGTGATACTGTTGTACCAGCATATACCAAATTAGATATTTCTGAAATAACTTTTGTTTTCTTATTATTAGGAATAACATTTCTATTTAAAGGTATAGTTTCTCCAGTTAAAATAGAATTATCAACAAAAAAATTATTCGCTTCTATTAAAACTGCATCAGCAGGTATAGTAACCCCTACTTCTAAAAATATCAAATCTCCTATTGTTAAATCAGTAACATCTATAATTTTTATTTCGCCATCTCTATAAACCTGAATTTTTTTAGGTATCATTTCACTTAAAGAAGATAAAATTTTATCTGCTTTATGTTCTTGAAAAAAAGAAAAAATACCATTAACAATAACTACTGAAATGATAGATATAGATACAGCATTTTCTTCAATTAAGAAGGCTAAAAAACCCGATACCCATAACAAAATAGCAAACAAAGAAGTAAATTGTTTAATAAATTTTTTTATAAAAGAAAAATTTCTACTTTTTTTAATAATATTAAAACCATATAAAATTTGTCTTTTTTTAACTTCTTCTGTTTTTAATCCTTCAAAACTAGTATTAAAATATTTAAATATTTTTTCTTTAGAAAAACTACTAATTTCAAAAATATCTTTTTTTTTCATTTTCTTATATTCCTCTTGTTAAAAAATTAAAAAAAATAATTTAATTAAAATAAAAAATTAAAATAATAATAATATACATAATTATCATAATTATGATTATATATAAAAAATTAAAAAATTCTAAATTCTAAATTCTAACCAATTTAATATATCATTAAAAACAATTTTATATTCGATATTATGTATTAAATTATGTTGACTTTCTTGATATAATTTTAATTTTTTATCTTTAGAAAAAATTTTTTCATATATAAATTTACCATCCAAAAATGAAACAACACTATCTTTATAACTGTACAAAAATAAAACAGGAGTTAAATAAGAAAAAAAATTTTTATTTAGATATTCTAAACTCAAAAATAATATATTTCTTAATAATCTATAAGTAACAAAATTTAATCTATAAGGATAATATTCTTGAAAAAATAAATTATTACTAATATTATCATAAAATTTCAGTTTTTTCTTTTGTTTAAAATTAATTAAATATAAAGGATATTTTAAATAAATATAATATTTACAATGATTAGGAATTCTTGTTAAAGCAGCACTAACAATAGCTCCATCAACATTACCATATTTTACTAAATAATTATTAACAATAATGCCGCCCATACTATGTCCTAATAAAAAAATTTTTAATTTATTTTTTTGCCGAACAAAATCTACAATACATTTTAAATCATCTAAAAAATTATAAAAATGTTTTATATCTCCTTGTTTTCCTCCGCTTTTTCCATGTCCCCTAATATCATATATTATTACATTATAAGAATAATGATTTAAAAAATTAGATAAATGAATATATTCTTGCGAACTTTCCCCTAAACCATGTAAAATTACTACATTAGCTTTTGGAATTTTAACATTTTTAAATTTAATATAACAAAAATTTTCATTTATAATCATAGAATTATTATATAAAATAATTTATTATTCTTCATCAACATTTGTAATATTTTTAACTAAATTATTATATTGCTCTAAATATTTTCTATATTTTTCTTTTTCTTCTTGTATTTTTTCGCTACTCGCTTTTTTTAAAAACATTTTATTATTTAAAATATTTTCACTTCTTTTAACTTCGAATAAAATATTTTTTTTTCTTTCTAAAAAATTATTTTTCATTTGACCTTTATTTAAATTCAAAAAAATTTGTTTTTCTATAAAAAGAGAAAAATAGTCTTCAGTAAATAAACAAAAATATTTATTATTATCTTTTATATTTTCAACTAATTCAATTTCAGAAGCTTTTAAAAATTTTTTCAAAGAATTTATTAAAATTTCCAATTTATTAATTTGTAATTTAGGAGCTTCAATATATAATTTAAATATTTGTTTAGATGACAAATTATAACTTTGTCTAAAATGTCTCATTTGAATAATTATTTTTTTTAAACAATTAAATTCTTTTAAAGATTCTTGATCATTATAATCTATTTTTGGCCATTGAGAATGTAAAATAGATTTTTGAGTTAAACTTTCATAAATAAAATCTGTAACAAAAGGAATAAAAGGATGTAACAATTTTAATATATTTTCTAAAACATATAATAAAAATTTATGAGTATTTATATTATTATTTTGTTTTTCTTTTAAAGAAAATTTTAAAAATTCCAAAACCCAATTAGAAAAATCTTCCCAAATAAAATGATACAATTCAGTACCTATAGTATTAAATTCATAATACTCATATAAAAGATTATGTTTTTTAATTAATTGAAATAATTGAGTTAATAAAGCTTTTTCAGGTAATAATAAAAATTCTTTTTTAAAATCAGTCTTATTCGTAAGAATATTATTTTTAATCAAAACACTAATATTCCAAATTTTATTAATAAAATTCCAACTATTTTTGACTTTATTTTCATCAAAATACAAATCAGAACCCATAGAAGAATTAGTTGATAAAAACCATCTTAAAGAATCTGTTCCATATTTATTAATTATGTGAATAGGATCTATACCATTACCTTTAGATTTAGACATTTTTTGTCCTTTAATATCTCTAACTAAACCATGTAAACAAACATCTTTGAAAGGTATTTGTTTAGTTAAATACATACTTTGTAAAACCATTTTCGAAACCCAAAAAGTTAAAATATCATAACCAGTCACTAGAACATCTAAAGGAAAACGATTTTTAAATAAAGAAAATTCATTAACATCATTATTCCAACCTAAAACACTTAAGGGCCATAATGAAGAAGAAAACCAAGTATCTAATACATCTAATTCTTTAATAAATCCATTTCCTGGATCTTCAGACTGTATTTTAATTTCATTATTTTTATACCAAGCGGGAATAGGATGTCCCCACCATAATTGACGTGAAATACACCAATCTTCAAAATTACTTAACCAATTATTAAAAATATTAAGAAATCTTTTAGGAAAAAAATTAATTTTATGTTTTTTTAAACAAAATAAAGCTAATTTTTTTGTTTTTAAAAACCATTGAAAAGATAATCTAGGTTCTATCATTGAACCAGAAATAGTAGAAAACCCTACAGAATGTTTATAATCTTCTATTTTTGTAACAAAATTTTTAAAATTTAATTCTTCAATTAACTTTTCTCTACATTCTAAAATTTTTAAATTTTTATATTGAAGTGCATTATCATTCATTGTTCCATTTTTATTAATACAACTAACATTTTTTAAATTATTTTTTTTCCCTACTTTAAAATCATTTTCATCATGAGCAGGAGTAACTTTTACAACTCCAGTACCAAAATTAATATCAACTGAATTATCAATAATAAGAGGTATTTCTATTTTTGTATTAGGAATAAAAAATTTTTTTCCAACTAAATTTTGATATCTTTTATCTAAAGGATTAATCATTAAAGCCTGATCTGCAAAAATAGTTTCGGGCCTTGTAGTAGCAACTTCTAAAAAAAAATTTTTATCTATTGTTTCTTTTATTTCATTTTGTGAAATAAAATATTTTAAATAAAACAATTTTCCATTAATTTCTTTATAAGAAACTTCAACATTAGATAAAGTAGTTTGTAATTCAGAATCCCAATTAATAATTTTATAATCACGATAAATAAAATTATCTTTGTACAATTTTATAAAAACTTTTTCAACAACTTCACATAATTCTTTATCTAAAGTAAATTTTTCATTTTTATAATCTAAAGATAATCCTAAAGAAGACCATTGAAAACGAATATTTTCAGCATATTTTTTCTTCCATAAGTTAGCATATTTTAAAAAAATTTCCTTAGTTAAATTATTTTCAGAAAATCCTTCTTTTTTTAATTTTTGTTTAATTTTCCTTTGAGTAGCTATTCCAGCATGATCCATGCCAGGCAAAAAAAGAACATTAAATCCTAACATTTTTTTTCTTCTTATAAGAATATCTTGCAAAATATTATTCCAAGCATGACCCAAATGTAATTTACCAGTAATATTTGGAGGAGGAATAACAATAGTAAAATTTGGTTTGTTAATATTTTTTTCAGTTTCAAAATAATTTCTTTCTAACCAAATTTTATATCTTCCTTTTTCTATATTTAGAAAATCATATTTATTTTTCATTTTATTTCAATAATCCTCTAGTTCACAAAATGTAAACAAAAATAATAAATTTCAAAAAATTATTTATGTTGAAAAAAAATTTTATTTTTAAATTAAATTTTTTAAAAAAATATTTATAACTTATGTCGTTATTCTATCAAAAATTAATCTAATAATTTCATTTAAACCTTCTTTTGTTTTACACGAAAATAAATACATAGGAACATCCGTAAGATATAAATCAAAAAATATCTTTTTAATTTCTTTAAATCTATAAAATACTTTATTTTTAAGAACTTTATCTTTTTTATTTAAAATTAAAATAATAAAAAAATTAAATTCTTTTAACAATTTATATATCTTTAAATCTAATTGAGTAGGACCAACTTTAAAATCTATTATTTGAAAAACGATTTTAATATAAAAATTATTTTGAATAAAATTATTCAAAATATTAATCATATTATTTATATTTTTTTTACTTTTTTTTATATATCCATAACCAGGAGCATCTACAAGATAAAAACAATCATTTATCAAAAAATAATTCAAATACATAGTTTTTCCAGGTTTTTTAGAAACAAAAGATATTTTTTTTTTATTAGTTAAAACATTAATAAAAGAACTTTTACCAACATTACTTCTACCAATTAAAAAAATTTCTTTTAAAAAAGGTATAGGACGATTTTTCAAATTATCAATACTTTTGACAAAAATACATTTATTAATAATCACTTAATTTAATTCCTTTACCTATTAATTAATTTTTTTAAAATAAAATTTTAATAAAATTAAAAACTAAAAATAAAAACAATATTTAAAATTTAATTTATTTAAATATTACTAAATATTATGATTAATCTTTTTTTTAAAAAAATTAATTAATTTATTTAAAAAAAGTAAATAAATTTTATTTAAATTTTAATACTAGTAAAAAACTTTTTTATTTTTTATTTAAAATTTTTATATTAAGAATAAATAACATTAGAAGTTTCTGGCATAACATTTACAATACCAGTTATCAAATTATTACCGTTAGAATTTAAAATATTACTATTAGCATTTATAACATTATCTTTTGTATTATCATAATGTATATAAACTTCATTTGGATGTGGAGCAGAAGAATTAGGATAATTTTTATCATAATTATTAAAAATATTATCTTTTTTTGAAGATATTTTATGTTTTGAAGAATTATCATCTTTTTTATTGTTTGCAACCAAACCAACTTTATCTAAAGATGGCGCAGTAACAGAAGAAGTATTAGGTTTCGTCTTTTCATCATTATTATCAACAATATTATCTTTTGTTTCTAAAGATAATTTATTTTCTGAAAAATTATCATCTTTTTTATTGTTTGCAACCAAACCAACTTTATCTAAAGATGGTGCAGCAGCAGAAGAAGTATTAGGTTTCGTCTTTTCATCATTATTATCAACAATATTATCTTTTGTTTCTAAAGATAATTTATTTTCTGAAAAATTATCATCTTTTTTATTGTTTGCAACCAAACCAACTTTATCTAAAGATGGCGCAGTAGCAAAAAAAGTATTAGGTTTCGTATTTTCATCATTATTATCAACAATAATATTATCTTTTGTTTCTGAAGATAGTTTATTTTCTGTAAATTTATAATCTTTTTTATTATTAACAGCAAAACCAACTGTACCTGGTAGCATTTGTTGAGGCGAAGAAACATCAGGATAAATTTTACCATTATTATTAAAAATATTATCTTTTTCCAAAGATGCTTTATTTTCTATAATTTTATAATCTTTTGGATCTTTTCCAGAAAAATCCATAAAATTATAATTATGATATTTTTCAAAACCAATATGTCCTATATTGTTATACATTTCATTACCTATATATAAAGGTGATGTTTTAAGATTTGAAAGATTTTCAAGTTCAGGAATTTTAAATTCTTTTTTTTTCGATTTTGAATTATCATCCAATTGATGTTTTTCTTGCATTAAATTAGGTAAAAAATTTTCATTTGTAGAATTTAATTTGATTTTATTATCAACAGGAAAATATTCTTTATTAAGTTCTTCATTAACTTTTTCTTCTTTTTTTATTTTTTCAGTTAAAGAATCATCAAAATCATCTATTTTTTTATTTGTACTTTTTTTATAATAAATTTCCTCATAAAAAGAATCATCTTTGTTTTCAACATTATCTAATTGTATCTTTATTTTGTATTTTAACAAAAAAAACAAAAAAAATATAATAATAAAAGAGCAAAAAATAGATATTTTAAAATAATATTTTTTATATTTATTTTCAGTTTGCATTATTTTACAGAAAAAAATCTTCCTCTCTATACATTATTTTACATCATCAATAATATATATGAGGAAAAATATATAAAAATTTTTTATATAATTTAATTTTATATAAAAAGTATTATTTTATAAATTGAATTATTCACACAAAATAATAAAAAAATATTAATAATAATTTTTTTAATATAAATTTATTATTTATTTTTTAACTTTAAAAAAATTAAAAAATTAGAAAAAGTAACATTATTGCAAGTAACTCTTTTATTTAAAGTTTTAATTTGATAAATATTCTTGTTTTTAAAAACAGAACCAGAAAAAAGATAAATCAAAATCAGCCTAGATATGTCTTTATCATTTTTTAAAGACATTTCAGAAGCTTTGACAGGATTTTTAGAATTCAGAATATTTTTAACAAATAAATTAATGTTTTTTTTATCATAAAAATAATCTCTTTCTAAAAATATTTTTTTCTTTTTGTTCAAATTATTTTTAATTTCTATAGAAAATAAATCTAATGAAGAAACCATTAAATTAGATTTTTGCGCTCTAGGTTTATATAAAGAAAATTTATCTAAATTTTTAATTTCACAAAGATTTAAAAAATCATTATTAATTTGTTCCCCTCGAAGAAGAAGTTTAATAGCATCGTACAAAATATATTTATTACTATTTTTTTTATTTTCAAAAAATAAAATTTTTTCACAAGCAATTTGCAAATATTGTTCATTTTTTTGATCTATTACAACCATAATTTGATCTATCAATTGCAAATTATCTTTTATATTTCTAAATTCATTTATTACATTTTCATAAGATTCTTCTTCAGAAACATTATTTATTATTTTAAATTGTTTTGTAAGTAATTTTATATATTCAGGTTCATTATCTATTTGTTGTAAAAAAAAATTAATTTTCCTACGATATTTAAAAAAATTGTCAGTAGTTTTCAACAAATAATAAGAAGAATCAAAAAAATTTTTTTTATAATCTAACAATAATTGCTCTAATACATTCTGAACATTATTATGAAAATTAGTATTTATTAATTGATGATAAAAACGATAAATATTAGCTTTCAAAACTTTTAATTTTATCAAAAGACTTTGAGTTTTTAAAGAAGATTCTTTAAAAGTAACATAATTTTTTTCAGATAAAAACAACTTTAAAAGAGAATAAATACTATAAATATTGCCAATAGATTCTGGTTTAATCTTATTAAGAATTTTCTTTAAAAAATAAATCATTTCCAAACTATAATCAAAAAAATTCAAATTAACAACATAATGATTAATTCTTTCTTCAGCCAACCAACCATTTTTTTTTAAATTATTTATCACTTTAAAAGCTTTTTGACGATTATCACTCAATATTTCTATTTTTTTTTCTTCTTCTTCTAAAAAAATTTTTGTTTTATCATTAAAATATTTTTCTAAAACATCCACTGCTAAAATCTTTTTAATATTTAATTCTTTATCTTCATTAGCTAATGATTCTAAAATCAAAAGACAATCTATATAAATATCTTTATTAGGAGAAGCAAACAATTGAAAAAAATTTGAAGGAATAATTTTAAATAATCTTGACATAATTTATTTTCTTTTTTTATCATTTTTTTAATTTTTATTATTTTATTGCTAATAATAATAATAAAATAATAATATGCAACAAAAATTTATCTTTCGATAATATTTTTGTAAAAAAATTTATTTTTTTTATAAAAAATAAAAAATATTGAATTATAAAATTTAAATAGCAAAAAATTAATTTTGAAAATATTAAGGAATACAAAAATGAAAATCGAAACAGTTAGATCATTTCAAAAAAATCATAAAATTCCTAAAAAAATTTGGGATAAAATTTTCGAAGAAATTCGTTTTACGCCTTCTTCTTTTGATTTACAACCATGGAGATTTTTTATAATAGAAAGTCAAGAAAAAAAAAATAAATTAAAAAAAATTTTAATAGGTAATAAAAAACAATTAGAAACAAGTTCAGCTATAATTTTACTTTGTTGTTACTTAAAAAAAATTGAATTAAGCAAATATATTTACCAAAAAAAATTCTTAAATAATCAAATAAATCAAAAAGAAAAAGAAATGATATTGGAAAATATTAAAAATCATTATAACAAAATTAATGAAAAAAGATTACAAAATGAAACATCTTTTGAAGGAGGTTTAATTTCTTTGCATTTTGCATTGGTTGCGCAAAAATTAAAATATAATATATGTTTTATGGGAGGTTGTGATTTTGAAAAAATTTACAAATATCTTTCTATTTCAAAAGATTATCTACCATTAATACTAATTGCAATAGGAAAAAAAGAACAAAATATTGATAAAAAATTAAAAAAAAATCACAAAGAAAAATCTATTTTTAAATTAAAACAAAAAGATTTCGTTAATTTTATATAAAAAAATATTATAAATTAAAAAAATTTCTAACAACAGATATTTTATTTTAAAAAAATAAAATATCTTTTTTTTATATTATTATTATATTAAAAAAAATGATTAAATAAAAAATTTGTATCAAAAAAATAAAAATATAAAATTATTTTTTTAAAATATATTTAATTATTTTTTTTAATTAATAAATAAAAAAATATTTTTTTGGTGGAGATGAGGGGAGTCGAACCCCTGTACAAAGCTAATTTTATTTTAATCTTTCTACATATTTATTTTGTTTTTTTCAAAAACAAACAAAATTTTTTTTAAAATATAAAAATTTATTTTTTTATTAAAAAAATAATTTAAAATTAAAAAATTTAGTTTTAAAAAGTATAAATTATATAATTTATATTAATTTTTTAAGCTGTAGCAGTTCCCATCATTGGAGAAACATTAGCATTTAAAAAATTAAAACGATAATTATTTTCATCAACCTTTGGTTGATTTACAATTTTATTTTTGCCAGTTATTATTAACCTCGAAGTTTTTACTTGCTTAACCAATCGAGATAGAATTAGACCGTTTTTCTATATTACTAGATATTAATCTAAGCCCCTCACACCACCGAACAAGCAAATTTCCAAGCATTCGGCGGTTAAACAAGTTTTTTTTAAAAACTTGTTTTTCCTCTTTCGCCTTGTAAAGGTTGTTACCCTTTTCCTTGGTGAGTCAGTTCACTTCTTTATTCCAAAAGAAGCTTTGAATTGCTCACGACTACTATGATTCTGCTTTTTCCTTGCTTCCACAAACTATTCTGTGTTTTTCTTTAAAGAATATTTTTCTCTAAGATAAGTTTAGGAAGATCGAAGTTACTCTAATTATCTACGTAACTCATTTAGGTATGCAAACCTTTATAATTATTATTCAATCTATATAACATTGAAAAATAAGTTAATTCACATAAAGGTAGGTTCAAAGTTAGGTTTAATAATAAAACCCTATGATGTTTTTCTTAAAAACATTGATAATTTAGATATCCATATCTTATTTTAAATATCTAATAACTTTGATAAACAGTTACAATTCATTTCTGTTCAGTATATAGTATTTACACCCTTTATTGCATTTAGCCTTCTTTCATAAAGGTTATCCTTGTGAGTCATTTTCTTCTTGCGTAATCTTATTGGATATGAATTTCTCCTCAACCCGCTTTTATTCTTTGCTGTAACTTTTGATTCTTTAGTTTCAAAAGCCAAGAATACGAAGGAACACATTATCATTATGTTCATGATGCGTTAAATCACTAATAATTAGGTATCATTTCGCGCACAGACATGCTAAAAAAAACTACTTTTAGCTTTGGCAACACCAAATTACATCCCCAATTAATATTTTAATATAAAAACATAAAAATTAATTAAAAAAATTTTTTTTTTCAAAACGAGGAAATAATTTATTTTCTTTTTTTAATTTTTTATTTTTCGTTAATCCAAAAAAATTTAAACTTTCAAAACTATCTTTTTCAGCTTTAATTTGTTTTAAAATAATTTCAGCAGTATCAGGTAAAAAAGGTTTTAATAAAACACCTATAAATCTTATCGTTTCTATCAAATTATATAAACAAAAATCCAAATCTTCTAATTTATTTTCTTTAATTAAATTCCAAGGTTGATTTAAATCAATATATTTATTACACAATCTACATAATTGCATAATTTTTTCTAAGGATTCACCAACTTTAAACTCTTTCATCAATTTTTTAATAATAGGTAAAGTTTCTAAAGATTTTTGTGATAAATTAATTTCACATTCTTTTTTAAAATTAGAAATTTTTTTTACTTTTCCATCACGATATTTAGAAATAAGTCCTATAGTTCTACTTAATAAATTTCCTAATGTATTTACTAAATCAGAATTATAAACTTGAGAAAAAATATCATAAGTTATTATTCCATCATCATTATAAGGAATTTCATGTAAAACAAAATATCTAATAGAATCTACTGAAAAAAATTTTAATAAATCTTTTTCATAAATAACATTATTAATAGATTTAGACATTTTTTTATTATTAAATAAAATCCAAGGATGAATTAAAAAATGTTTAGGCAAAGGTAATTCCAAAGCAATCAACAAAATAGGCCAAATCACAAGATGGAATCTACTAATATCTTTTCCTATAACATGAAGATCGCAAGGCCAGTATTTTAAAAATTTTTTACTTTGTTCTTCTTTTTTTTTAGTAGGATCGTATCTTAAACCAGTAATATAATTCATCAAAGCATCTACCCATACATAAACTACATGTTTAGGATCAAAATCCAATTCAACTCCCCATTTAAAAGAAGTACGGGTGATAGATAAATCTGGCAAAGGTTCTTTTAACCAATTTAAAATTTCTTTTTTTCTTTTTTCAGGAAAAATTAAATTATCATTTTTTTCTAAAAAAATTAAAAACTTTTTTTGATACTTAGATAATTTAAAAAAATAAACCTCTTCTTTTGCCCAAATAGGAGTTTCGCCAGAAGCAGTTTTGCCTTCTATCAAATCTTTTTCAGAAATATAACTTTCTTCAAAAACAGAATACCATCCTTCATAATTTCCTAAATAAACATCTTTTTGTTCAAAAAATTTTTTTACAATTTTTTGAACAATATTCTTATGAAAAGAATCTGTTGTTCTTGCGAAATAATCATATTTAATATTCATTTTCTTGTAAATTTTTTCAATTTCAAAAGAAAAAAAATCAACATATTCTTTAGGTGTAAAATTTTTTTGAATAGCTTTTTGTTCTATTTTTTGACCATGTTCATCTGTACCAGTTTGAAAATAAACATCATAACCATCCATTCTTTTAAAACGAGCTATTACATCTGATAAAATAATTTCATATAAATTACCAATATGAGGCCTAGAAGAAGCATAAACAATAGAAGTAGAAATATAAAATTTTTTTTTATCTTTTTTATTCAAAATACAATTTTAACCTCTTTTTGCTTTTATAAATTTATTTTTTTATTAATCATTTATTTAAAATTTTATATTTTTTATAAATTTCTTTTTTAGGAATTTTTCTATATTTTGCAACTTTAGTAAAAGATTCTTTTTCAGAAAAACCTTGTTTTAAAAAAAAATCAATATGTTCTTCTAAAGATAATTCTAATTCTAAATACGAAGATTTGTTTTTTTCAATAACTAAAACATATTCTCCTTTTAAAATAAAATCTTGTTTTAAAATTTCATCAATATCACCATTTATAATAGTTTCGAACTTTTTAGTTAATTCTCGAGAAATAGAAATATTTCTTTTTTTATAAATTTTTGTTATCAAAAATAAAGTATCTAATAATCTTTTAGAAGTTTCATAAATAATTATGCTTCCTTCAAAAAAACGATATTTTTTCAAAAAAGATTCTTTTTTTTGTTTTTTTTTAGGCAAAAATCCTAAAAAACAAAAAGGTAATTCAAAAGAAGACAAAATAAAAGCAGATAAAAAAGCTGAAGCACCAGGAACAGTAGTAACATGAAAACCAGCTTTTTTAACTTCTTGAACTAAAAACAAACCAGGATCACTTATTAAAGGTGTTCCTGCATCACAAATTAAAGCTAAATCTTTACCTTTTCCTAATAAAAGTAAAATTTCTTTAATACGTTTTTTTTCATTATGTTCATAAAAAGAAATTAAAGGAGTTTTTAAATCGTAAAATTTTAATAATTTTCTAGATATTCTAGTATCTTCAGAAAAAATAACTTCTACTTTTTTCAAAATTTGCAAAGCTCTTAAGCTAATATCAGACATATTACCTATAGGAGTAGAAACTAAATATAAAATAGATTTTTTTTCAGTAAAAGTTTTTTGTATTATAACCATTATAATAATTTTTCAATTTAAAAAAATTAAATTTCCTTCTTAAAAATTTTTTCTATTTTTATAAAAAAAATCATAAAACAAACTAAATCATCTAAAATATGATTTTTTTGTTCTAATTCTTTAAAAATATACAAAATATTATTAATTTGCTCAATAGATATTTTATTTTTATCACAAAAATAATTTAAAATATTTAAAGGAAAAAAAAATTTTAAATTATTTTTTTTATAATTTAAATCTAAAAAAAACATTGTGAAAATAAATAAAAAATCTTTAAAAAAAATTTTACATTCTTCTGAAATATTTCTTATAAATAAAAATAATTTTTTTTTATCTAAAAAAAATGGAAAATTATCCAAAAAAAACAAAAAAAATTTTTTAAAATTACAATAATATGAACTTAATACAAAATTTGATTCTCTAATTTTAGAACGATTAAATAAAAAAATTAAATAATAATCCAAATTTTCTTTATCAGATTTATTAATTAAAAAATCATCACTTTCTAAATTAAAATTTTTATTATTAATCAAATCTAAAGAAAAAACTTGAGCTCTTGATACAATAGTAGGTATTAAAAGATAACGATTACTAGTTAATAAAATAAATAAAAAATTTTCATTAACAGGATTTTCTAAAAAATAAAGCAAACTATGAGAAGCTTGATAAGAAATATTTTCAGCTTTAGCAATTAAACAAACTTTTTTTTTTTGCAAAAAAGAAGTATGAAAAAAATATTTTTGCATATTCAAAATATGTTCTTTTTTGATTTCTTCATCTTTTATTCCTAAATGATAAATATTAGGATAACTAAAATTTTCAATCCAATTTCTTAATTTTTCTGATTGGTTTTCAGTTTTCAAAAATTCATAAATCAATTCAATAGCAATTTTTTTTTGCTCTATAAATTCTTTTCCTTCTATCAAATAAAAATGAGTTAACTTTTTATTTTTAATAATAATTTTAAACCTATTTAATAAATATTTATAATTATTCATAATTTTATTTTTAATAATTTTTCAATTTTTTTTTGTATTATATTTTGAATATTTAATAAACTTGAATTTACATCTATTTTATAAATTCTTTTTGGATATTTTTCACAAAGATTTAAATATCCTTGTCTTATTCTATTATGAAATTGTAAATCTTTTAAATCGAAATATTCTATCTTATCTTTTCTATTTTTATATAATCTTTCTAATGCTATTTTAGGATCTAAATCTAAATAAAAAGTAATATTTGGTAAATTTAAAAAAGCTTTATAATTAATTTTTTTTAGCCATTTTTCTTCTGCTCCACCAACAAATCCTTGATAAACAATAGAAGAATCTAAATATCGATCACAAACAACAATTTTTTTATTTTCCAAAGAAGGAATAATAACTGTTCGTAAATGTTCATTTCTATCAGCTGCATATAATAAAGATTCTGTAATTATATCAATTTTATTAGAAAAATTAAATAAAATATTTTTTATTTTGGAATTGAAAATTCCATCTCCCGGTTCCTTGGTTAAAATAACTTCATAATTATTAGATAATTTTTTAAATAAAAATTTTGATAAAGTAGTTTTTCCTGTAGATTCTCCACCTTCAAAAGAAATAAACATTGTTATTATTCTTCTTTCTTTGTTTTAATAAAAAATTTTACTTAAATATAAACCTTTAGCGGGAGCAGCAAAAGAACACTTTTGATTTGTATTCAAATTTATTGTATCTATTAATTCAGTTAAACTTCTTTGTTTTTTTCCAATTTGAATTAAAAATCCAACTAAAAATAAAATCATTTTTTTTAAAAAACCTTTTCCATGAAAAAATAAAATATATTTTTCTTCTGTTTCTGCTAAAAAAGAACGATAAATTTTTTTTATTGTTGATTTATTTTTATCTTTATTATTAGTAAATAAAGAAAAATCATGTTTACCTTCGCAAAAACATATTGCTTTAGAAATTTTTTCAAAATCAATAGAATCAAAATAAACTTTTAAACAATAATTAAAAGGATTTAAAGGTTTTTTAGAAAAAACATATTTATAAATTTTTGATTTAGAATTATAACGCGCGTGAAAATTATTATTTACTAATTTTATATCAATTATTTTAATAGATTCAGGTAAAATTTTATTTAAATTAAATTTTAATACATTTTCAAAAATAAAAAATGATAAAGAAAAATGAACAACTTGACCTTCAGCATGAACACCTTTATCTGTGCGACTAGCAGCAAAAGTTTTAATTGGTTTTTTTGTTAATTTAAATAAAGATTTTTCCAAAACCGACTGAATAGTAATTAATTTGGTTTGTTTTTGTTTTTGATAACCATAATAACCAGTTCCATTATAACTCAAAATCATTTTATAAGTAAAATTTTTCAATATAAAAAATCCTTTCACTATTTATATAAATATTTTGTTTAATTTAATAAAATTTTGAAAAATTATTAATTTATCAAAAAAAACTTATCAAAAAAAATAAAAAAACAATAATTAATATAAAATAATCTTTTTTTAAAATTTTATAATTAGCTAATTTAGTACGTTCTTGTCCTAAAACAAATCCTCTACTTTCCATAGCATTAGCTAAAACAAAAGATTTTTTAAAAGATAAAATAAAAATAGGTATCAATAGAGAAATTAAATAATAAATTTTTTTAAAAAAATTATGAGTATAAAAATTCAAACCACGAGATAATTGAGCTTTAAAAATTTTTTGTGTTTCTTCTAATAAAAAAGGAATAGACATAAAAATTAAAGATAACATAATAGAAAAAATTTCTACAGGAAATTTAATTTTTTTTAAAGGTTTTAGGATAATTTCTAATCCATCATTAATTTCTATAAAAGAAGTAGTTTGATTTATTAAAATATTAACTATTAATATCAACAAAATACGGATAAAAATTAAAAAAATTTGAAACAAATCATTTTTTTTAAAAAAAATACTTTGTATATATATTTTTGAAAAGAAACTAATATAAATATAACCATAATGAATTAAAAAAGGTAAAACTAAAAAAAAGAAAAAATTCAAAATCCAATAAATCTTTTTATAAATTTTATCTTTTACAAAAAAACAAAAAAATAAAAAAAATATAAAAAATATAAAAAATAAATTAAAAAAATTTTTCCATATATAAATTTCTAAATAATCATTATGATTAGCTAAATTAGGTATTTGAAATGATGAATGAATTATCAAACTAAAAAGAAAAAGAAATTTAAAATTCAAAATCTGATAAAATAATTTTTTTAAAGAAAAATCAATAATTATTAATAACCAAAATAAAACAAAAATAAAAAAAATAAAAAGAAAAATATTCATATAAAAATATATATTATTTTGAGAAAAATTAATGTTTAAACTAAAAATAATTTTAAACATCAAAACAGTTAAAATAATTTTTATAGCAGGATTTAAACGATATAAAAAAAATTTATTTTCTTCAAAATTATATTTTTTTATATTATTATAATTGTTTTTCATCCAACTATTTTTTCCCTCTAAAAAATTTTTTTAAATATTGATAAATTTCTTTTAAAGAATATTTAGGTTCAAAAGGAATATTTATTTTTTCTTGTAAAAATTTTAAAATTTTAAAAGTTTCAGGTCTTTCTATATTTTTATATTTTATTTTTTCATTTAAAAAAAAATCTTTTTTACAACCAAAAAAAACAATTTCTCCTTTTTCTAATAAAATAACCTTATTAGCAAATTCAGAAACTAAATCCATGTCATGTGTTATAAAAATAATAGTTTTTTTTTCATTATGATTTTTTTTAATTAAAATATTAATTATTTCATTCCTATTTTTAATATCTAATCCTCTAGTAGGTTCATCTAAAATTAAAATAGAAGGTTCCATTGCTAAAATACCAGCAATAGCAACTTTTCTTTGTTGTCCGCCTGATAATTGAAAAGGTGATGAATTAAATAATTCTTCATCAATATTAACTTGTTTTAAAACTTCAATAGCTTTTATTTTAGCCTCATAATCACTTTTTCCAAAATTTTTAGGAGCAAACATAACATCTTTCAAAACTGTCGTTTCAAATAATTGATATTCTGGAAACTGAAAAACCAAACCTATTCTTCTTCTTAATGGAATTAAATTTTGAGAAGAAGTCTTAGAATCTATTTTATTTTTAAAAATTTCTATATTCCCTTCAGAAGGAATTAATAAACCATTCATTAATTGTACTAAAGTAGATTTTCCAGAACCTAATTTCCCTAATAAAGCAATAATTTCCCCTTTGTCTTCTATCTTTAAGTTAATATTTTTTAAAGCACAATTTTTTTTTTTATTTTTATTATAATAATAAGTTACATTTTCAAAATATATTGCCATAAAGCATCCTTTAACTTATTAAAAAATTTTTTATTTTTATTTTGAGTATCAATTTTTCTATCCTTAAATAATAAAAAATAAAGTTGCAAAGATAAAGGTAAATTAGGGAAAAATTTATATAAAAAATCAAAATCTTTTAAAAACTTATGAGATTTTTCATATTTCAATAAAAAACCTTCTTGCAAAAGCATAATTTTATCACTTTTTAAAGCAAAAGAAAAATCATGAGTAATAGTTATTAAAATTTTATTTTTTTGTTTATGAATATTTTGAATAATATTTTGAATTTCTTTTGCTCCTTTCGGATCTAAAAAAGCAGTAGGTTCATCAAAAATAATAATTTCTGGTTCCATAGCTAGCACTGAAGCGATAGAAACTTTTTGCTTTTGTCCTCCAGATAATTCTTGAGGTTTTTTATATAATAAATCTTCAATTCCTAGCATTGCAGAATATTTTTTAATTTTTTCTAAAATTTCAGATCTTTGAAATTTTTTATTTTCTAATCCAAAAGCAATATCGCTTCTTACATCAAAACCTACAAATTGATAATCAGGGTTTTGAAAAATAATTCCAATTAAAGAACGTAAATAAATTAAATTATCTTCATTTAAAGAAAAATTATTAATTAAAATTTCTCCTTTTTGAAATTGCAATAAACCAGTTAAAATTTTAGCCAATGTAGATTTACCAGAACCATTTTCACCTATAATAGAAATCCATTGTCCAGATTCAATTATAAAATTCAAATTATGAAAAATTCTTTTATCTTTGTATTTGAAATCTAAATTTTTAACAATTATCACTTATAATTAATTTCTTTCTTTTAAGGTTTTAATAAAAAATTAAATTAAAAAATAAACAAAAAAAATAAAATTTAATTAATTTTTATTTTTAATATTTATTAAAAAAATTATTTTCTAAAAACTAAACTAAAAAAAGCCAAGCCATATTAGAAGAATCTCCTCTACGAAATGTACTTTTCAAAACTCTTGTATATCCGCTTTTTCTATTTTGATATTTTAAAGATATATCTGTAAATAATTTTTGTAAAATAGTCTTTTTCTCATCTACTTTACCATCATAAATCCAAATTAATGCTCTACGTCTGGAATCTAAAGTATTTTTTTTACTTAAAGTAATCAATTTATCTATTATCTTTGAAGCTTCTTTTGCTTTAGACTCAGTTGTAAAAATTTTTTCATATTTTATTAAATTAGATACTAAATTTCTTAATAAAGCTTTTCTTTGGGACGAATTACGTCTCAATTTACTGTAAGCCATTATATTATTAACTCCTATCGTAAAATTATAAAATAAATTTTTAAAAATATTTTTTATTTATCATTTATCATTCTTTTTTAAAAGAAATTTCTAATTTATCCATTTTTTGTTTTAATTCTTCAAAGGATTTTTTTCCTAAACTATTTAATTTCATAATATCTTTTTCTCTATAATTTACTAATTCTTTAACAGTATTAATTCCTGAATTTTTTAAACTATTAAATAATCTTACAGAAACTTCTAATTGATCAATTTTTAAATCTAAAACATGATTATGACTTTCTATTTTAGGTTCATAAATGAAATTATTTTCTTGAACTTTTTCGCATAATTCTAATAAAACATTTAAATGATCGATTAAAATTTTAGAAGCAGTAGCTAATGCTTCTTTAGAAGTAATAGATTTGTTAGTTGTTATATTCATAGTTAATTCTTCTTTATTATTTAACTTTTGTTCGACATTAAAAGAAAAACTAGAAATAGGAGTATAAATAGAATCAATAGGAATAACTCCAAAACGATTTTGATTATAAATTTTATTTCCTTCAGAACTTACATAACCCATTCCTTTTCTCACGCTTACTTCCATTTTAAAACGAGTTGTTTCTCCTGAAATACGAGCAATATGTTGTTCTTTGTTAATAATTTTAACTCCATCAACAAGTTTAAAATCAGCAGCAGTAACAACTCGCTCACCTACAACATCTATTTCTAATTTTTGTTCAAAATCCTCTTCAGAAGAATCCACAGCTAAAATAACTTTTTTTAAATTTAAAACAATAGACATAACATCTTCGTAAACACCAGGAATTACGCTAAATTCATGTTCAACACCTTCAATATAAACATTAACAATTGCAGCTCCAGGCAAAGAAGAAAGTAAAACTCTTCTTAAAGAATTTCCGAGAGTAACGCCAAAACCTCTTTCTAAACGTTTAACAATGAATGTTTTATTAAATAAATCATTCCCATCTGCTTCATCAACAGTCATAACAGGTTTTATAAATTTTAATTTTTCCATTTTTATACCCTTCTACTCTTGTTTTTCTATCCTCGTGGACGTTTAGGAGGCCTACAACCATTATGAGGAATAGGAGTGCTGTCCGTAATAGAAAGAACTTCTAATCCCAATTCTTTTAAAAAACGAATAGAACTTTCTCTACCAGAACCAGGACCTTTAACGAAAACATCTACTCTTTGAACGCCTTGTTCTTTAGCTGATAAAACAACTTTTTTTACTATTTGTTGCGCAGCAAAAGCAG
Source organism: Texas Phoenix palm phytoplasma (assembly GCF_005774685.2). Lineage (GTDB taxonomy): Bacteria > Bacillota_I > Bacilli_A > Acholeplasmatales > Acholeplasmataceae > Phytoplasma. The sequence continues at coordinate 27,722 of NZ_VBRA02000009.1, forward strand.
TAGACTTTCTTGAACCAGAAAATCCAACATACCCAGCAGAACCACAAACAATAGTATTTCCTTTCATATCAGTAATATTAATAATAGTATTACTAAAATTAGTTTGGATTTTTACTTGAGCTTTACCCAAAGGAAGAATCTTTTTTATTTTTTTACGTTTATTCTTTTTCTTTTGAAGCATAATTAAATTCCTCTTTTGCTATTATTTTTAATATTTTTATTGTTATTCAGAGACAATTTAATTGTTCTATTTCTTTTAGCAGTTTTAGCATTATTCTTAGTATGTTGACCATTAACTGGCAATCCTCTTCTATGATTAATTCCTCTATCGCATCTAATTTCTATTAGACGTTTAATATCTGAAAAAACTTTACTTCTTAATTCACCTTCAACAATTATTTTAGAAGAAATAATTTCATTTCTAATGTGAGATAATTGTTCTTCAGTTAATTGGTTTACACGAATATTTTCATCAATATTCAATTTTTTTAAAATTTTCTTTGATTGGCTTTTTCCAATGCCTAAAATATAAGTAAGAGCTATTACTATTCTTTTATTGATAGGTAAGTCTACTCCTTCTACTCTTGCCATATTATTTATTTATACCCTTTCATAATTTTAATATTATCCTTGTCTTTGATTATTACGACGTTTTTTTTTGTTAATAATATATACTCTTTTTTTACGTCGAACAACAATATCATCTTCACTACGTTTCTTAACAGAAGCTCTAACTTTCATTTTTAAATTCTCCTCAATAATTTTTAACAAAAAATAATAATTTCTTATTTTTTGTTAATATAACGAAAAATAATACGTCCTTTTTGATCTACTTTCACTAAATCACCTAATAAAATACGAATATTATTAGTCCTCATTTTACCAGAAATATAAGCAGTAATTATTTTTCCATTAGATAATTTTAATTGAAACTTAGTATTTGGTAAAATTTTAATAACTAAAGCATCATCGCTTTCAATATCATTTTTTTTTTCATTCATATGTTCACAATAATATCCTTCTAAAATAATTTTTTATAATAATTAATTTATATTTATAATGTTAAAATTTCATATCCTTCTTCAGTAACTAAAATTGTATGTTCGAAATGAGCACTTAAACTATAATCAGCAGTAAAAGCTGTCCATCCATCTTCTTTTATTTTAACGTTTTTTCCTCCTAAAGTAAACATAGGTTCGATACAAAAAATCATACCAGGTTTCATTAAATAATCTTTCTTAATATAATTAAAATTAAAAATATAAGGTTCTTCGTGAAGTTTAGCGCCTATTCCATGTCCAGAAAAAACTTCTATTATGCCGTAATTATACTTTAAACCAATTTTTTCAATAGCAATAGAAATATCTGAGATATAATTACCTTTTTTAACTTGTTTTATTCCTTCAAATAAAGCTTTTTCAGTATTATACAAAAAATTCTTAACTTTCTGCGATACATTTCCTAAAGCACAAGTATAAGCAGAATCAACATAATAATTTTTATGTTTAATTCCGATATCAATGGTAACTATATCTCCTAATTTTAAAATTATATCTTTAGAAGGTAAACCGTGAACAATAACTTCATTAACAGATATGCAAGTATAACCACCAAATCCTTTGTAATCTTTAAAAGCAGAAATAACCCCATGTTCTGCCATTAAATCTCGTGCAATAATATCTAGTTCAAAAGTTGAAACTCCAGCTTTTACAAAATTGAATAACTTTTTTCTAATAACAGATAAAATCTTTCCTGCTTCTCTCATTATAACAATTTCATTCGAAGTTTTAATAAATAACATTATAAATATAACCAAACCTCTCTAAAAAAAATAAATAAAATAAAAAAATATTAATTAATTTTTTTATTTTAAATTAAAACAATTTATCATACATTTGTTGAATATTTGTTTTAGAAGTTATTCTTTGTATAAAGTCAAAAACCACTCCTACAATAATTAGGAGGCTAGTACCACCAAATTTAAAATTTTTTGGAATTGAGAAAAAATATCCAATCAAATCTGGAGAAGCGGATAATAAAGTCAATAAAATAGTTCCTACAATTGTAACTCTAAATAATTCATAAGTAATTTTATAAACAGTTTCTTTTCCTGGTTTAACACTTTCTAAAAAAGCATCTTGTTTTGATAAACTTTCAGCAATTTCATTAGGTTGAATAATCATAAAAACTGTAAAAAAAGAGAATAAAATAATCAATAAAAGATAAATAAAAAATCCTATTCCTAAATAATGTCTTGATTCAACAAAAAGTTTTGCAAATTTATTAAAAAAACTGTCTTTATTAAAGAAAACACTAAAAATAGGAATAACATTTAATAAAGTATTAGCTAAAATAATAGGTAATACTCCGACAACATTAACCTTAATAGGGATATTTCTTTCTATTTTATTATCATTATTTACCTTAGTAGTATAATGAATAGGAATATTTAAATAAGAAGAAGATAAAATAACAGTTAAAATTAACAAAAGTAAAAATAAAAACAATATAATTATTCTATCGGCAATATACATACTACCATCGCCTTTTATTAAAAATTTAAAAAGATTAAAAACTTCTTTGCTTATACTCAAAACCAATAAAAGAGAAACACCATTACCAATTCCTTTAGAAGTTATTAAATCAGATAACCAAATACAAATAAAAGCGCCAACTATTAAAAAAAATAATGTTTGTAAAATTAAAAACAAATCATCTTGTGGATAAAAAACTTTAGAATTTAAAATTAAAGCTAAACTTTGAGCTATAGCGAAAAAAAAAGTCAAAATTCTAGTAAATATACTCGTTTTATATTTACCTTTTTCTCCTTGTTCTGACCATTCTTTCAAAGGTAAAAAAAACTTTTGCATAATCTGAACAAAAATAGAAGAAGTAATATAAGGCATAACGCCTAAGGATAAAAGACATAAAGTATTAAAATGTTCGCCTAAAAAACCAAATAAAAAAGGTAATTTTTGATGTGAAATAATTAACTCATATTTTCTTACAGGAAGAAAAGGAATATAAATATTAGAACCCACTACATAAACAAAAATAATAAATAAAGTAAAAAAAATTTTCTTAATTATATCTTTTTTATTTAAAAAAAAATTAATTATTTTTTTCATATTCTACTCCAAAAATTTAATTTAATATTTCTGCATTTCCGCCATTTTTTTTAATAATTTCTTTTGATTTGTTAGAAAACTTAGAAGCTTGAACAGTTAATTTTTTAGTAAAATTACCTTTAGATAAAACTTTAATTAATAAATTATTTTTTTTAATAATTTTATTTTTAATTAAAAGTTCTCTATTGACTAAAGTTCCGTTATCAAAAATCTCTAAATCTTGTAAATTAACTAGTGAATAATTCTTTTTGTTTATATTATGAAAACCTCTTTTCGGAATTCTTTGAAAAAAAGGAGTTTGTCCACCTTCAAATCCTATTCTAACATTTCCTCCTGAACGAGCTAATTGCCCTTTAGAACCTCTTCCTGAAGTTTTACCATTGCCACTACCAGGTCCTCTTCCTAAACGTTTAGTTGTTTTTCTTGAACCTTTAACAGGTTTTAATGAATTTAACATTTTTAATTTTCCTTTTCAATAATTTCTTTAATTGAAACTAAATGATTAATTTTTTTAAGAATTCCTTGAATAATTGCAATATCTTTTTTTATAACTTTTTGATTAATCTTTCTCAATCCTAAAGCATAAGCATTTTTTATTTGGTTTGGTTTTCTTCCGATTAAACTTTTATTTAATGTGATTTCTATTTTTTTCATTTTTATAATCCTTAAATTTTTCAATTAAAGAAATTCCTCTAATTTGTTCAATTTTTTTAATAGTTCTTATTTTTTTTAACCCATCTTCTACTGCTCTCAAAACATTAATAGAATTTCTAGAGCCAAAAGATTTTGCTAAAATATCATTTATTCCTGCTAATTCAAAAATAGTTCTTGCTGCTTTTCCTCCAGCAATAATACCTTTTCCTGTTGAAGCAGGTTTTAAAATAATTTTAGTAGAACCAAAAACACCTATAATTTCGTGAAAAATAGTAGAACCTTGAGCTAATTCAACATTAATTAATTTTTTTTTAGCTTTTTCTAAAGCTTTTTTAATAGCTTCTAAAATTTCTTGAGCTTTTCCAGTAGCAAAACCTACTTTCCCCTTTTTATTACCTACAACAACTAAAGCAGAAAATCTAAAACGACGACCACCTTTAACAACTTTAGTAATTCTTTTAATTTGAATTACTTTTTCTTCAAAAATATTTTTTTTAAATTGATTAGCGTCTTTTTTATTTTTAATATAACTTTCTTTTATCAAAATTTTAACCCTTCTTTTCTAGCGTTTTCAGTTAAAGCTTTAATTCTTCCGTGATATAAAAATCCTCCACGATCAAAAACAACACAATTAATTCCTTTTTTTAAAGCTTTTTGTGCAATAAGTGTTCCGATATGACCAGCTACTTCTTTGTTAACTAATTTCGCTTCAATATCTCTACTATGAGCACTACATAAAGTAATTTGTTTTTGATCATCTATAATTTGAACAAAAAAATGTTGGTTCGAAACGAAAATATTTAAACGTGGTCTTTCTGAAGTACCCATTATTTTTTTTCTTAAACGTAAATGTCTTTTTTTACGTAAACTTAGAGATGAATATTTATTTTTCATATAATTTGTTAAGAAATAATTAATCCTTTCTTATTAAATTTTTATTTTTTAGCGCTTTTACCAGATTTACGATGAATATACTGACCAACATATCGAATACCTTTACCTTTATAAGGTTCTGGTTTACGTAATTTAACAATTTTAGCAGCAAATTCTCCTACAAATTGTTTATCTATGCCTTTAACAATAATTTCTTTATTTTTTAAAATTTCTATTTCTAAATTATTTGGAATATCTAAAATAACATTATGCGAAAAACCTAAATTAAAAATCAATTTAGAACCTTCTTTTTTAACATCATATCCCAAACCAACAATTTCAAGTTTTTTAAAAAAATTATCTTTTAATCCCTTAACCATATTAAACAATAAAGCTCTTGTGGTTCCGTGAATTTTTTTCATAAAAACTTCATCATTCGGTCTAGAAATATGAATAAAATCGCCTTCTTTTTTTATTTTTAAACCAGAATTAAACTGATATTCTAAATTTCCTTTAGATGAATTAACGATAACTAAATTTTTATCTTTAATTTCAACTTTTACCCCTTCAGGAATAAAAATTGGTTTTTTTCCTATTCTAGACATTTAATATCTCCTTAATAATTATGAAAAATATAATTACCAAATATAAGCTAAAACTTCTCCTCCAACTTTATTCAATCTAGCTTCATGATCTGTTAAAATACCTTTTGAAGTAGAAATTAAAGCTATTCCTAAACCATTAGATACTTTAGGGATTTTCTTTAAAGAAACATATTTAGAAACTCTTTTTAATCCTATAATTACTCTTTCCTTAGTAACATTATCATATTTTAAATAAACAATAATAACTTTTTTATTTTTACTTTTTTTATCTAAATACAATACTTGAAAATCTTTTATAAAACCTTCTTTTTTTAAAGCTTCTATTATTTTTAATTTTATTTTAGAAAGAGAAACAGAAACTTTTTCATGAAACATAAAATTAGCATTACGAATTTTCGTAAGCATTGCAGCAATAGGATTATTTGACATAATATTTTTTTTCTCCTTTACCAACTAACCTTTTTAACTCCAGGTATTTTTCCTTGATTAGCTAAATTACGAAAATTTATACGAGATAAACCAAATTTTCTAATATAACCTCTAGCTCTTCCATCAATTTTATCTATATTCTTTATTCTAACAGAAGAAGAATTAACAGGAAGACGAGATAACGCTTTATAATCTTTTTTTTGTTTCAAAATCAAACGTTTTTCTTTATATTTTAAAAATAATTCTAGTTGTTTTAAATGTTTAACAATTTTAGATTTTTTCGCCATAAAAACCTCCTTTTTTTATTTTTTTTTATTTATGAAAAGGCATGCCATAAAATTCTAATAATTTTTTAGCATCTGAATCATTCTTAGCTGTAGTAACAATTGTAATATCCATTCCAGAAATTTTTTTAATTTTATCTAAATCAATTTCAAGAAAAACATTCTGTTCTTTTATTCCTAAAGAATAATTCCCATTACCATCAAAAGATTTAGGAGAAACTCCTCTAAAATCTCTTATTCTAGGAAAAACAATATTAATTAACTTATAAAAAAAAGCTTCCTTTTTTTTACCTCTTAAAGTTACTTTTAATCCAATAATCATTCCTTCTCTTAATTTAAAATTAGAAATAGATTTTTTTGCCTTAATCATTAAAGGTCTTTGGCCGCTTAATAAAGTTAATTGTTCATATAATTCATCTAAAACTTTATCATTAGAAACTGCTTCTCCAACTCCCATATTAATAACTATTTTTTCAATTTTAGGCACTTGCATTATTGATTTAAAATTAAAAATTTCTTTTAAAGTCAAAAATAAATTTTTTTCAGAATAATTGTTATAATTTTTCATTATATTTAAAACCTTCTTTAACTTATTATATCTACAAGAGCGCCAGTTTTTTTATAATAACGCACTTTTTTTCCTGATTCAATTCGAAAACCGATTCTACTAGGCATTTTGCTTTTTGGTTCAAATAAAGCAACATTAGAAATATGAATAGGAGACTCTTCTTTAATAATATTTCCTTTTTCATCATCTTTTGTAGGAGTTTTATGTTTAGTAACAATATTAATGCCTTCCACTAAAACCTTTTTTTCTTTAAAAAAAATTTTTAATACTTTTCCAGTTTTCAAACTTTTTTGACCTTGATCATTAAAATAAAAACGATCTTTTCCTGAAATAATAGAAACTATATCTCCTACTTTAATATACATAATAATAACCTCATCATATAATAAATACTTTCTCAGCTAAAGAAATAAATTTAGAAAAATTACTATTTCTTAACTTATTATTTTTAACTACAGGACCAAAAATTCTACTACCTCTAAGAGTCATATCATCTTTAATAATAACTACTGAATTATCATCAAATTTAATATAAGAACCATCTTTTCCTTTTAATCCTTTTTTAGTTCTCAAAATTAAAGCTTTTGTAACATCTCCTGATTTTACTGTACCAGAAGTTATCGCTTTTTTAACAGTTACAATAACAACATCACCTATATTAGCATAACGTCTTTGGCTAGAACCAGGAATATCAATAACTAAAACTTCTTTTGCGCCGCTATTATCAGCTACTAATAAACGACTATTTCTTGTAATCATACATTATTCTCCTTATTAGCTATCGAAAGAACTTTTAATAAACAAAATTTTTTTGTTTTAGACAAAGGTCTAGTTTCCATAAATTGAACAAAATCGCCTATTTTTGCAATTTCTTTTTCATCATGCACATAAAATTTACTAGTTCTTTTTATTCTTTTTCCATATAAAATATGCTTTTTATAATAATCTACTTTAACAGTAATTGTTTTTTGCATTTTATCAGAAACAACAGTACCTAATAAAATTTTTCTTAAATTACGAATCAATTTTAAACCTCCTTTTTAAATTAAAAATAATAAATAAATAATAAAGAAAAATTTTATTCTTTATTTGATTTTTGATTAATAACAGTTTTAATACGAGCAATATTTTTTCTTATTTTGCGTATAAGAGAAGTGTCTTTTGCTTGAGATAAATCTATTTTTAGTTTAACATGAAATAATTCTTTTTTCAGAAAAAGAATTTTTTTTTCTAGTTCTGAAAGTGTCATTTTCTGAATTTCTTTTATATTCATTCTTCTTGACCTCTTTTAACTATTTTAGTTTTAATAGGTAATTTATGAGATGCTAATTTTAAAGCAGTTATTTCGTTTTTTTCTATATTATTAATATCGCTCACTTCAAATAATAATTTTCCTTTTTTAACAACTGAAACCCAAAATTCAGGAGAACCTTTACCAGAACCCATTCTAACTTCCAAAGGTTTTCTAGTTAAAGATAAATGAGGAAATATATTAATCCAAACTTTACCTTCTCTTTTTAATTGACGAGTCATAGCGATACGAGAAGATTCTATTTGTTGACTTGTAATCCATGCACCTTCTTTAGCATATAAACCAAAATTACCATTTAAAATTTTATTTTTACCCTTCGCTTTTCCTTCATAACTTAAACGATGAAAACGACGATATTTAGTTTTTTTAGGCATTAACATAATATTTTGTCACCTTTGTCACCTTTTTTAAGGAATATTTTTTTTAATTTTTATTTTCTAAATCTGTTTGTTTAATATTATTATTTATTTTTAAAGTAGGAGTTTTTTTAATTCCATTATTGATTAAAACTTGAACTCCTAAAACTCCAAAAGTAGTATGAGCTTCTGAAAAACCATAATCAATATCACATTTAAAAGTATTCAAAGGAACAAGTCCCAAAGAAATAGATTCTCTTCTAGCGATTTCAGCTCCACCTAAACGACCAGAAATAGTAATTTTAACTCCTTCAGCTCCGCTTTTTAAAACTCTTTTAGAAAATATTTTTTGAACAGATCTAAAAAAAGCTCTTTTTTCTAATTGCAAAGCAATGTTTTGAGCAACTAAAATAGCAATTTTTTCAGAAGATTTAACTTCAAAAAAATTAACATTAAATTTTTTCTTAATTAATTGTTCTAATTTTTTTATTAAAACATTTTTTTCTTTTTTTTCAGCGCTCTGAACAAGACCTATTTTAGATGTATATAAATCAATTTCAATATTATCTATATTAGATTTTTTCAAACGCTTAATAACGATTTTAGAAATAATACCTTTTGTATAAAAATTATTTATTAATTTTCTTATTCTAAAATCTTCAATAACAAAAAAAGGGACTTGTTTATATTCAGCATACCACTGAGATTCCCAATTTTTATTAATTCCAAGTCTTAAACCTATAGGGTTACTCTTTTGACCCATTTATTATTTCTCCTTTATTTTCTAAATTTTTAGAAGCAACAACTATAGTTATAATGCTAGTTCTTTTTTTTATTTTATCTGATTTACCTTTAGCTCTAGCCATTAAACGAGTTAATCTAATTCCCTCATTAACAAAAATTTCCTTAATGTATAAATTTTCCATTTTCATACTAAAATTATTAATAGCATTAGATACAGCACTTTTTAAAAGTTTTAAAACAACAAAAGAAGATGCATTAGGAGTAAACATTAAAATAGCTTGAGCTTCTTTAATTTCCTTTCCTCGGATCAAATCAACAACTAAACGAGCTTTTCTAGGAGCAATAGATATTTGTTTTGCAACAGCTTTAACATTCATTTTGTTATACCTTCTTTAAATTCTTAAATTTATTTTTTGGAACTTTTTTTATTTTCTGGTTTCTTATCTTTTTTAGAATGACCACGAAAAGTACGAGTAGGAGAAAACTCACCTAATTTATGACCAACCATATCTTCTGTAATGGAAGAAATAATATATTCTTTACCATTATAAACAGAAAATTTGTGTCCAACAAAATCAGGCATAATAACACTTCTGCGAGAACGTGTTTGAATAACTTTTTTTATTTTATTTTTTTTTTGTTTAAATATTTTTTTTAATATATGTTCGTCACAAAAAGGACCTTTTTTAATAGAACGAGCCATTTTTCATATATACCTCTTATTAATTAATTTTTTTTATTTTTTGCGTCTTTTTAAAATTAAATTATCAGAAGATTTATTTCTTTTACGAGTTTTAAGGCCACGAGCTTTTTTGCCCCACGGTGTCATAGGAGATTTTCTTCCAATAGGAGCACGCCCTTCTCCTCCTCCATGAGGATGATCATTAGGATTCATAGCAGAACCTCTAACTGTTGGTCTTATAGATAAATAACGTGTTCTTCCAGCTTTACCATTTCTAATCAATTTATGAGATTCATTACCAATAATTCCTATTGTAGCTCTACAATTAGATAAAACTTTTCTAATTTCTCCAGAAGGTAAACTTAAAACAACATATTTATCTTCTTTTTTTACAATTTGAACTGAAGTTCCTGCGCTACGAGCTAATTGACCACCTTTATTTGGTTTCATTTCAATATTGTGAACAAAAGTTCCTATAGGAATATTTTTTAAAGGCAAAGAATTACCAACTTTTATATCAGAATCAACACCAGAAATAATAGTACTTCCAACAATTAAATTTTTAGGACATAAAATATATCTTTTTTCACCATCTTTATAATGAATCAAAGAAATATTACAATTACGATTAGGATCATATTCTATAGTAATAACTTTACCTAGTATATTATCTTTATCACGTTTAAAATCTATTAAACGATACATCTTTTTATGACCTCCGCCACGATGTCTTAAAGTAATTTTACCTTGATTATTTCTACCACCTGTTTTCTTTTTTGATAAAAGTAATTTTTTTTCCGGAGTAGAAGTAGTAATTTCATTAAAACTACGTAAACTCATGTTACGATGCCCATTTGATGTAGGTTTATATTTTTTAATAGACATAAAAAACCTTTCTTCCAAAATAATAGATTATAAATTATTTTGATTTGTTTTCAAAAGAAAAAATTAATATAATATTTTATTTATTAATAAAAATATCTATTTTTTGTCCTGGAACTAATTTAATAATAGCTTTTTTATAACCAGAAGTAAAACCACTATGTTTTCCTCTTCTTTTAAATTTAGGTAAAACATTAATAGTTCTAACATCCAAAACTTTAACATTAAAAATACTCTTAATAGCTTTTTTAATTTCTATTTTGTTGGCTTTATTATCAACTTTAAAAGTATATTCATTTTGAAATTCCATTTTTTTATTTGTTGATTCAGTAATAATAGAAGATTTTATTAAATCATAATATTTATTCATTTTTTTTCAACACCTTTTTCAAAAAAATTAATACATTCTTTAGAAATTATTATTTTTTTAAACTTTAACAGTTGATAAACACTAACATGTTTAACACTTTCAACATTAACTCCGGATAAATTATTAGTTGAAAGTAATAAATTATCATTTAATTCTTTAACTATAACTAAAATTCTATTATTCTTTGTATTAAGATTAATTTTCTTTAAAAAATTATAAAAGTATTTTGTTTTGGGATTTTCAAATTTAAAAGAATCAATAATAATTAAATTACCTTGCTCTAATTGCCAAGAAAAAGCAGATTTTATAGCTATTTTTTTAACTTTATAATTTACTTTTAAAGAATATTTTCTAGGTTTAGGGCCAAAAACAACACCTCCACCCCTCCATAAAGGAGAACGAATAGTACCATGACGCGCATTACCAGTTCCTTTTTGAGGATAAGGTTTTCTACCGCCGCCTCTTACAGCAGATCTATTTTTAGTAGAATGAGTGCCTTGTCTTAGTGCTGCTCTTTGACTATTAACAACATCATATAAAACTTGTTTATTAGGTTTTACTCCAAAAAACTCATCCAATAAATAAATTTCAGATACAAATTCGCCTTGTTGATTTAAAACATTACATTTAGGCATTATTTGACTCCTTTAAATTTTTTTTAAAAGCAGATTTTATAACAATAAAACCTTTTTTATTGCCAGGAATACAACCTTTAATTAAAATTATTTTTTTTTCAATATCAACTGAAATAATTTTTAAATTTTGCAAAGTAACTTTTTCGCAACCCATTTGACCAGGTAGTTTTTTTCCTTTAATTTTTCCTTTAATAGGCCCCATAGAACCAGGTCTTCTGTGGTATCTTGAACCATGACTCTCAGGTCCTCTACTTTGATTATGTCTTTTTATGTTTCCTGAAAATCCTTTACCTTTGCTAATACCTATAACATCAATAAATTCACCAGACTTAAAAATATTAATGTCTATCTTTTCGCCAATTTTAATATCTTTTAATTCATTTCTTTCAGGATAAGAAAAAGAAATTTCTCTTATAAAACTTTTAGGAACTAAATTATTTTTTTTAAAATGACCTAAAAGAGGTTTGCTAGTTAAATTTTCTTTTTTATCAAAAAAACCTAATTGAGTAGACTGGTAACCATCTATATTAATATTTTTTTGTTGCAAAACAATATTATCAGATACATCAACAATTGTTACTGGAATACAAAAGCCTTGAGAATCAAAAACTTGTGTCATACCTAATTTTCTTCCTAAAATACCTTTAGCCATTTTTTACCCTCTTTCACTAAATCAAAATTATTATTTATTAATTTATTATTATTTTTTTAAATAAATATTAACAGAAGATGGCAAATTAATACGCATTAAAGAATCAATTGTTTTAGCATTAGGACTAATAATTTGAATCAAACGTTTATGAGTTGAACGCCCAAATTGTTCTCTACTATCCTTATGAACAAAAGCAGAACGAAGAACAGTAAAAACCTCTCTTTTAGTAGGCAAAGGAATAGGTCCTTTGATTTTAACTCCAGTTTTTACAACACTATTAACAATTTTTTTAGCAACTTGATCAATTAATTGATAATCGTATGTTTTTAAAATAATTTTAACAACCTCTTGCTCTTTCATCATTTTGTTATACCTTCCATTTTAAAATTAATATTTAAATAAAAACAAAAAAATCATTAGAATATATTATTTTTTTATCTTTTGAAAAATTTCAAAAGATTATTACTTAATTATTTAATATAAAAACAATAAAAAAACTTATTAAATTAAATGAACAAAATAAATTCATAGAATAATAAATATGATTATATTTATTAATAAAAAGTTTATTTAAAAAATCATTTTACATTTTTTATATTTAGAAAAATAAAACAATTAAATTATAAATAAAAAAAAATTTAAATTAAAATTAATTAAATTAATATATTAAATTTATTAAAAACAAAATAGCAATAAATAGTAATACAATAACATAAACAAATTAATATCAAAAAATATAATCATTTCGTTTTTATAGAATTATTTATTTTTATTTAATTAATTTAAACTTTTTACCTAAAATATTATATCTTAATTATTATATATTAAAAAATTTATTATTTAAATATAACTATTTCAAAATTAGATATTTTTTACAGCAAATCTTAATTTAGCAGAATGACTACGATAATTTAATTTCAATTCTTTACAATCAGGATAAAAAATTTTTTTCTTAAACAACTTTAAAACAGTAGGAGGAATTTTATTGTCTTCTATAGGTAAATTTAAAGGAAAATTAGATTGACTATACTTTCTAAAAAAATGTTTAACCAAACGATCTTCAAGCGAATTAAAACTAATTACAACTATTCTTCCGTTTTTATTTAATAATTGTATACTTTGGAATAATGCATTTTCTAAATTTTTCAATTCTTGATTGACTTCTATTCTTAAAGCTTGAAAAATTTTTTTTGAACTATGCCCTCTTATTGTTTTTTTACCATAAAAATGATAAAACTTATCAATAATTCTTACTAATTCTAAAGTAGTATTTATTGGTCTTTTTTTTATAATTTCTTTAGCGATTAAAGAAGATTTTGTTTCTTCTCCATAAATAAAAAAAATATTTCTTAATTCCTCATAACTATAATTATTAATGACAAAATAAGCTGTTTTTTTTTGATTTTGATCCATTCTCATATCTAAAAAAGAATCACTCAAATAACTAAAGCCTCTTGATTTATCATCAATTTGAAAAGAAGATAACCCCAAATCAAAAACAATACCATCAATAGTAGAAATATTTTTCTTATTTAATTCTTCTTTTAAAAAATTAAAATTACTATGAATTAAAAAAATATTTTTATTTTTTTTAAATTTTTTTTTACAAAAATTAATGGAAAAAATATCTCTATCGAAAGAATATAATTGTCCATAAGTAAGTTTTTTTAAAATTTCTTCACTATGTCCTCCACCACCTAAAGTAGCATCGACATAAATACCTTTATTATTAATATTCAAACATTCTAAAACTTTTTCCGTTAAAACTGGAATATGATTAAAATTCATTTTATAATCCTTTTTTGAAAATGAAATATTAAATAAAAAAATTATATAAAATAAAAAAATTTTTTATTTTTTATTTAAAAACTATCTCAAAATTATCATTAATAATTTCATTCAAAGCTTTAGTTAAAGTTTTTTTACCTAAATTATCAGGCAATGATATCTTATTAACTTTTATACAGTGAGCAATTTTACTAGATAAATAAGCTAATTTATATTTAGAATCAATTTTTTGTAATAATTTATCAATTGAAGGATAATTAAGTCCTTCTAATTTCTCTTTTTTTATATTCATAATATTATTCATAAATAAAGTTTTTAAACCTCTTTTTCTAAAATTTCTGTTAAATAATAATAAATACTGTTTTTTGTTTTAGAATGTTCTGCAACAATAATAGATAAAATTTTATCAACAGCATTTTCTATTTCATCATTAACAACAATATAATCATACTTATAAGCCAAAGAAAATTCTTCTTTAGCTTTTTTAATTCTTTTTTGAATAATTTCATTGCTTTCAGTATTTCTATTTTTTAATCTTTCGTATAAACATTTTTTGCTAGGAGGAGCAATAAAAATAAAAATACTGTCTTTATTGATTTTATGTTTTCTAATTTGCAAAGCTCCTTGAATATCTATTTCCAAAACAACTTCTTTTCCTTTTTCCAATTGTTCATTAACTAAATTGTAAGGAGTACCATAATAATTATCAACAAACTTATTATATTCTAAAAAATAATTTTCTTGAATCTTTTTTTGAAAATATTGTTCATCAACAAAAAAATAATCTATACCTTCTTTTTCGCCTTTTCTAGGTTTTCTAGTAGTAGCAGAAACAGAATAAACAAAATTATTTTTCTCTCTTTTGAGTAAAGATTTTGTTATTTTACCTTTACCAACTCCTGAAGGTCCTGAAATTATTATTAATAATCCTTTTTGATGTAATTTCATATCTTTAATAATTCTCTCTAAAAATTTATTTTATATTTTTTTATAAAAAAAATATATTAAAAATCAAATTACCAAATTTAATAATTTATTAGAAATATAAATAACTTTCTTAATTTCTTTTTCTTTTTTAATATAATTTAATATTTTATCGTTTTTTAAAGCTTCTTTTAAAATTGTTTCCTTATTTATATTGTTTGTATCAAAATAAAGTTTAGTTTTAAATTTACCGTTAATTTGAATTATAATTTCTTTATTTTCTTTTGAAAGAGAAAAATTAAATTTTTCTTTCAAAAAAGAAGGCCATTCAGAAAAAACTAATTCTTCTTTATTATTCAAAACTTTTTGATTTAATTCTTCTGTTAAATGAGGAGCTATAGGATTTAATAATTGCAAAAAAATTCTAATTTGTTCATGACTTATTTGTTCATAACAAAAAACTTTATTAATAAAAATCATTAATTGACTAATTACTTTATTAAATTTTAATTTTTCATAATATTCAGTTACCAAACAAATTGTTTTTTGCAATTCAGAAGATAAATGTAAATTTTCTTTATCACTTACAAAATTAAAACAAACTTTATAAACTTTATTTAAAAAACGTTGAATTCCTTTAATGCCATTTTCATTCCAAATTTTATCATCTTCTAAAGGCCCTAAAAACATAATATAAAGCCTAATAACATCAGAACCATATTTTTCTAAAACTAAAGTAGCATTAACACTATTATTTTTAGATTTACTCATTTTCAATTTATCATGACCTAAAATCATTCCTTGATTAACTAATTTTTGAAAAGGTTCTTTACAAGAAACTATTCCTAAATCAAATAAAAATTTATGCCAAAAACGAGCATATATTAAATGCCCTACTGAATGTTCTTTTCCTCCAATATATAAATCCACAGGTAAAAAATAATCTAATAATTTTTTAGCTTTAATACTTTTTAAATCAGAAACACAATTTAAAGAAAATTTTTTTAAAATATACGCAATATAATACCAAGAACTACCGGCAAATTGAGGCATAGTATTAGAATCTCTTTTATAATTAATTCCATTTTCTTTAAAATATAACCATGAAGTAACTTTAGATAATGGAGAAGTACCATCTCCTGAAACCTCAATTTTTTCTAAAAAAGGCAATTCAATAGGCAAAAATTCATCATTTTCTAAATAAATATTATTATCTCTATCATATCTCAAAGGGAAAGGCTCGCCCCAATATCTTTGACGAGAAAATAATATATCGTGTATTTGATAAGTAATATTTTTAAAAAAAAATTTTTTTTTCGAAGCTATTTCTATTATTTTTTTATGAGCTTCTTCATTATTAAGACCATTTAAAAATTCACTATTAATAAAAAAACCTTCATCCAAAGATTCGCAAAAATTATCTTTTTCTTTTTCATAATTTACTAAATAATTTGAAATTTGTTTACTATTATTTTTATTTTTAATTTTTTTATTTTCAAAAATACGAATAATTTCCAAATTATATTTTTGAGAAAACAAAAAATCTCTTTTATCACAAAAAGGAACAGACATAATAGCTCCTGTACCGACATGAGATAAAACATAATCTGAAATCCAAATAGGAATTTTTTTTCTATTGAAAGGATTTATAGCATAACATCCAGTAAAAACACCTGTTTTTTCGTAATTAATACTACGTTCTAAATCGCTTTTTCGTGCAATTTGATTTATATATTCATTTACTGAAAAAGAAAATTCTTTTGTAACAATATTTTTAATCAAATAATGTTCAGGAGCTAAAATTAATGCATTAACACCAAAAATAGTATTAGGTTTAGTTGTGAAAACACTCAAATAAATTCCATCAGAATCATCAATTTCAAAATTAAAAATAAAACCTTCTTGTTTTCCTATCCAATTTTTTTGAATTTCTTTAATTTGCGAAGGCCAATCTAAATTTTCTAATTCTTCTAAAAGTGGTTCTACATAATTATTAATTTTTAAAACCCATTGTTTCATTTTTTTTCTAAAAACAGGAAAATTTCCTCTTTCTGAAACAAATCCTTCAGAAGTTTTAATAACTTCTTCATTAGCTAAAACAGTACCAAGTTCTTTACAAAAATTCACTTCAACATCTTTTAAAACTGCTATTTTATGTTCATAAAATTTTTTAAAAATCCATTGAGTCCATTTATAAAAATAAGGATCAGAAGTAGCAATTTCAGTTTCCCAATCAACTCCTTTTCCTAATAATTCTATTTGTTTTTTAAAATTTTCTATATTCTCATAAGTGAATTCTCTAGGATTATTTCCAGTTTTTAAAGCATATTGTTCAGCAGGCAAACCAAAGCTATCAAATCCAAAAGGATGAAAAACACTATATCCTTGCATTCTTTTCACTCTATTAACAATATCGCTTGCAGTATAACCTTCAATATGACCTACATGTAAACCAGATGAAGAAGGATATGGAAACATATCTAAACAATAAAATTTTTTTTTATTTAAATCAAATTTAGTTTTAAAAATTTTATTATTTTTCCAATGAAATTGCCACTTAGATTCTATTTTTTTAAAATCATATATCAACATATATTAATCAAATTATCCCTTAACTTTATTTTTTTATCAAAATTTTAACCAATAAATTATAAATTTATTTTTATTTATTTTTCAGAATCAATAATATTTTTTTTAAGATATTCAACAACATCTCCAATAGTTTTAAATTGATTAACTGCTTCATCACTAATCTTTAAAAAAAAACGTTTTTCTAATTCAATAACAAGTTCAAAAGCGTCAAAAGAATCTAATCCTAAATCTTCTTTTAATTTAGTTTCTAACTTTATATCTTCTTCTTTTAGAAAAGATTTTTTTTCAACAATTATTTTTTTAATTTCTTTTAAAATCACTTTAAAAACCTCTAAACCTCTGTTATAAAATGGTAAAAATTATATATAATATAAAAAATTATAAAATAATAAAATAAAATTTAAATTAATAAAAAACAAAAATTAAATTTTTTTATTTATTTTTTTATATTTTATAAAATTTAATTTTTTTTAAATTTTCATTATTTAATTTTTAGAAAAAATAAATATAAAAATTATATATAATTATAATTATATTTTTTTTAAAAAAAACAAAAAAGTTCAAAAATAAATTTTTTTTTGTTTTTTATAAAAACAATACTTCTAAAAGATTAATATAAATGATATAATAATGGTAAATTTCAATTTTAAAATAAATAAAAAATATTTTTATAAATTTTTTAAAAAGAAAGAGGTAATAATAAATAAAATGAATAAAAGAACAATTTTTCAAAATAATCCTTTGATTGAAAAAATAAAAAATGAAGCAAAAGCAGAAAGTCACAAATTTTCGAAATTAGATGATAAAAATGTTTGCTCGAAACAATCTATTTCATTAAAAACATTTTTTTTATTTTTATGCACAATAGCAACTTCAATTGCAACTTATCATTTTTTATTTCAAACAAATTATTATTCAAATTTTAATTTTTTAAATAAATTATTTATTTATATATTTTCACTTTCTATTGTACAATTTTTTCTAGTTATTATGATGAACATAGTAAATATTCGTATAAGAAAATTTGTAGCAATTTCTTTTGCCTTAATAGAAGGAATAAATTTAAGTTTATTTTTATCCTTTTTGAATATTTTTTATAAAAATGCAATAGAAGGAATAACTATAGCTTTAATATCAACAATATTATTATTTACCATATCTCATTTTTTATATTATTGCAATATAATAATAATAAACAAAAAATTTAGATCATTTTTATTGATATCATTTTTAATATTAATTATTATGCAATTTTTAAATATACTAAACTTTTTTTCACTCATTATAACTGTTTTTTCTCTATTTTTAGGATGCATGAGTTTAGCAGTAGATTTTGAAGATGCTAATTTTATAATATCTAATAAAATGCATAAGGATAATGAATGGAATATTGCGTTAGGTTTTCATATAACTTTAATTTGGCTTTTTAAAAATTTAATTAACTTATTACAAATATTAGGTTTTTTCAAAAGAAGAAATAACTAAACAAGTTAAAAATATAAAAAAAAATAATAAAAAATAATTTTAATCCATTTTTAATTTTAAATTTAAATAATAACTAATGATAACCATTTATAAGCGCTGATAAACAAACCTAAAGAAACTAGACAATCAATAATGTTTTTGTCATCAGTTAATAATTGAGAATATTTATTTTTTGAATTTTCAGGAATATTTTTCATAAATTCATCATAATATTTTTTATCATTTGTTTTTATTCCATATTTTAATTGATTAATTTCGCTATCTTTTTTAATTCTATTAATTAAAATTTTAACTTGTTCTTTTGTCATTCCATAATTAATTCCAGAATTTAATTCTAAAAAAACATAATGCGAAAATTGTTTAAAAGATAAATCTAATTTTTGATATTTTTTCAATAATTGTAAATTTTCTTGGGTGAATTCTACATTTTCTTCCTGTAATTGTTCATTTATATTTACCAAATCATAATTTTCTTGTTTTAAATTATCAATAATTTCATTCAAATATTTTATTTTAGAAAAAAAATATTCGTTTTGATTTGTTTCATAATTTCCATTTTCTATTTCCGAAGAGGAAACAGCAACAGGATTATTTAATAAAGAATTTTTATTTTCTTTTTTGTTTATTTCTGAATCATTTAATTCCTCTTTCTCAATTAAATTTTTATCATTTAATTCATTATTTTTCAATAAAAAATTATTTTTTTCTTTTTGTTCTATTAAAAAATCAGTTTTATTTGGATATTTTATTTCTTGAAATTGCTCCACAGAAAATTGTTCAGAATAATTAGGTTTTTGTTTAAAAGATTTTGGAATATTAAATTTAAATAATTGAAAATTAAATAATAAAAATAATAACAAAAAAAATAATAATATTAACATTAATATAATAAATAAAAAAAATACATATTTTTTTTTATTTATTTTTTTTTTCATAAAAACAAAATTCTCCTTTTTTAAAAAATTATTTACCAAAAAATATTTTTAATATTTTTTTCAAAAAAAACAAAATTTTTTGAAAAAAATTACCAAAAAATTCTATTATAGACATAATAAAATGTAAAATACTATCAAATATAAAAATAAAAAATGAAATCATATCGCGAACGCAAATAACAATAATCATGACAAACAATAAAAACATAAATGTATAAAAGAATGAAAAAATAACATCAAAATTTTTAAAAAATTTTACATTAGAATCATGTTCTTTAATTGATAAAAAATTTTTAAATTGTTTTAAAGTATAAAAATAAAAAGACAAAAAATAATTATTTATAAAATCTTTCAAAATTAAAAAATATTTTTTTAAAAAAACATCAATATCATCTAAAGAAAACAAATTTCTTCCTTTCAAAATTAAATTTTTATTTTTTATATTTTTAATAAAAATCAAAATAAATAAATATATTAAAACAATAAACAATAATCAAATAAAATTTCCAATGATTAAAAATAAAAAATTAATCCATTAATAATTATATATAATATATTTTTAAATAATTATAATTGATATAAAATTTGACGTGCTTCTTCTAAGAGAAAATAAAAAAAACGACATTTTTCATACATTTTATTTATAAAAACTAAATCTTTTTTTATTTCTTTGATCTTAGCGTTTTGATAATTAAGATATACCAAAAAAAAAGCTTTTTCGACTTCTGCACAATACAATTGAGCTTGAATTTGAGCATAATAATAAATAGGAACAACATCATTAAAGAAAAAATTATTCCAAACTTTAGTATCTAAAGAAATAGGACATTTAATTTCCAAAATACTTTGAAAAAATTTATCCCAACCATCTAAAGACGCAGAAAAAAATTCTTTAACAAAAACAACAGGTTTAAAATTACTTTTGTTAACATTATTAAAAAATTCTCTAGCTTCTGGTTCTAAATTTCTACCATGAATAATAGCTTTATTTTCTTTTATTTTCTCATTAAAAAGCTTTCTTCTAAAAATAGATTTTTCACTTTCAAAAGGATTTAAACCCATAATAGCTGCAACTTCAGAGGCATTAATATATTTTTTTCTATGTTCATGCCACTCAAATGAATTTTGTGTTAAATTAAAAAATTGAAACATAAAAAAACCTTTCTTTTTGAAAAATTTTAAATCTTAAACAATTTTTTAGCATTTTCAGTAGTTTGAAAACAAACTTTTTTAAAACTAATTTTTTTTAAAAAAGCAATTCTTTCGGCTATAATTTTTATAAAAGAGGGTTCGTTTCTTTTGTTTTTTTGTATTGGAAAAGGAGTTAAAAAAGGAGAATCTGTTTCTAATAAAATTTTATCTAAAGGAGTATATTTTACAATTTTGTGAGCTTCAATAGCTTTTTCATAAGTAATAATACCTCCTAAACCTACATAAAATCCTAATTCAATAGCTTTTTTAACTTCTTCCAAACGTGTAGTTAAGCAATGAAAAACTCCATTAATTCTTCCTTTATAAGGCAAAAGAATTTCCATTATTTCATTAAAAGATTCTCTTGCATGTAAAATAATAGGTAAATTATATTTTAAAGCTAATTCTATTTGTATTTTTAAATTTTTTTTTTGAATAGGTAAAGAATCATTTTCATGATACAAATCCAAACCTATTTCTCCTATAGCGACAATTTCATTATTATTTTTTAAATATTTTTCAACTTTTAAAGGTTCTTCGTTAAGCCAATAACAAGGATGAATTCCTAAAGCTGCTTTAATACAAGAATATTTACGAGATAAAATTATAGCTTTTTGATTTGTTTCTTCGTTTAAACCAGGAACAATAAAATATTTAACATTATTTTGAAAAGCTCTTTTAATTATTTCTTCTAATTCATTTTCAAAAATATTTAAATTTAAATGTGCATGAGTATCAATTAACATAATTTCAATTTATTTTCATTTCTTCTTAAAATTTTTTATTTTCTATTAAAAAATATAAACTATAAAAAAAACCCTATTATAATTTTCAAATAGGGTTTTTTAAAAAAATAAAAATATTATTTTTTTACTTTTACTAAATATGGATTGCTTTATCAATAGCTCCTAAAAAAGTTTCTAAAGTTAATTCAGATAAAGTAGGATGAGGGTGAACATTATGAACTATATCATAAGCTGTTTTATTTGTTCCCATAGCCAATCCAATTTCACTTATCAATTCAGTAGCATTATAAGACACTATATGCATCCCTAAGATATTAAAATTATTTTTATCAATAATTAATTTAGCAAAACCATCAGTTTCGCCATCAGCTAAAGCTTTTCCTATAGCTTTTACAGGAAATTTAGATACTTTATAATCGATATTTTTTAATTTTGTTTGTTCTTCGGTCCAACCTATAGAAGCTATTTCAGGAAAACCATAAACACAAGAAGGAATATGATCATAATTAATAGCTTTAACTAAAGATTTAAACCCCAAAGCATCATGAACAGCTATCATTCCTTCATGACTAGCAGTATGCGCTAACATAGAGCGTCCATTTACATCACCAATAGCATAAACTCCTGGAACAGAAGTTCTTAAAAAACCATCAGTAACAACACCTAAATGATCTGTATTTAATTTTAATTTTTCAATACCTTTCATATTAGGCTTACTACCAACAGCCATTAAAATAATGTCGGATTCTAAAAATTGTTGTTTTTGATTATGAATATAATAAACTTTATTATCTTCAATCTTATTAACCTGTGCTTGAGTAATAATTTTAATATTATTATTAGACAATTTGGTAGAAAAATATTTAATAACATCTTCATCCATATTATTCAAAATACTATCTTGTTTCTCTAAAATAATAATTTCTGTACCAAAATTACTAAAAATAGTAGCAAATTCAACAGAAATTACTCCACCACCAATAATTATCATTTTTTTAGGAACAAATTCTATTTGAACTAATTCCTTACTAGTGTACAAATATTTTTTTTCATAAGCTTCTTTAGCTCCAGGTATAGGAGGAATAAAAGCATTAGAGCCAGTAGCTATAATTAACTTTTTAGTTTTTATAATTTCATCATTAATTTTAATTTTATCAAAGGATAAAGCTTCTCCGAATCCTTCATATAAATCAACTTTATTTTTTTTTAATAAAAAACGAATGCCACTAGTCAAATTATGAACTATTTTATTTTTACGATTTAAAATTTCCTCCCAATTAAAATTTAATTGATCAACAGAAACGTCAATACCAAAACTCTTAGCTTTTTTAAATAAACTAAAAACTTTAGCATTTTTTAAATAGGCTTTTGTAGGTATACAACCATAATTTAAACAAACTCCACCAATTTTATGTTTTTCTATTAAAGCTACTTTAGCTCCTAATTGAGCAGATTTAATAGCAGAAACATATCCACCAGGACCTCCGCCAATAATAACTATATCATATGTTTTTATCATTATACTTTATCTTTTTCATTCAAAATATTTAAAAATTTAAAAAATATTTTCTTCTAATGTAGAAGTATCATGGAGTAAAGAATTAATTTTATTTAAAAATTTAACACCATAACTACCATCAATTACACGATGATCAAAAGTTAAACTAAATGGCAATACATTGCCAATGCTAATATTATTATCTTCTACTACAGGTTTTTGTAACATTTTTCCAATACCTAAAATAGCTACTTCAGGATGATTAATAACCGGAGTAGCATATAAAGCACCTATAGAACCATAATTACTTAAAGTAAAAGTTCCTTTAGAAATATCATTTAATTCAATTTTTCTATCTATAGTTTTTTTAACTATTGATTGAATTTGTTTAGCTAATTCAAAAACACTTAAATTAGAAACGTTTTTAATATTAGGCACTATTAAACCTTGTTTTGTATCAACTGCTATACCTAAATTAATATTTTTCTTAATTATAATTTCTTCTTTATCGTCAGAAAAACTAGAATTTAATAAAGGAAATTCTTTTAAAGCTAAAATAACGGCTTTAGCTATAAATGATATATAAGTTAATTTAATGCCTTTTTTTTCGGCTTCAATTTTCATTTTTTTTCTTAATAAAACTAATTTATTAATATTAATTTCATCAATCAAAGTAACTTCTGGAATAACAGTTTTAGAAATAACCATTTGTTTTGCAATAGCTTTTCTTAATCTTGAAATTTTTATAATTTCTGTATCAAAATTATTTTCTTTTTTGCAATCTTCTTTTTGAGAAATGGAATTATTTAAATTATTATTTGTCATTTGCGTATTTCTATTCCCTTAATACTTAATTTTATTGATTTATTTTTATATATAATTTGTTAAAATTATTCAATTAATGCTAATAAATCACTATTTTTGACAATATCTTGTTCCTTAAAAAACAATTCTTTAATAACTCCTGTTTTAGGAGAAGTAATTTCAGCATTTATTTTATCAGTTTCAACGACAAAAATTATTTCGCCTTCTTGAACTTTATCTCCAACTTTAAAATTACAATTTATAATTGTTCCTTCTTCTTCAGTAAATCTTAATTCTTCTATTTTTTTCATATTAATTATATATTTTCATTATCTCTTTCTTTTTTTTAAAATTTTTTTTTTAATTTTTTTACAAATAAAAAAGTAAATAAAAAGTAAATGTAATTTTATTAAAAATTTTATTAAAATAACTTTTAAAAAATATATATTTATTTATTAAAAATTTTTCGAATACCATAAATAACTTTATTCATATTTAAACATTGGTGATGTTGTCCTCTTACTAAAGGCATTATAATATCATATCCAGTAATCCTTTTTGGAGCTGTTTTTAAATATTCAAAAGCATATTCATTTACTAAAGTAATAATTTCTGCACTTGGACCAAAAGTTTTTTGATCTTCATGAACTACTACTAATCTTCCAGTTTTTTTAACAGAATTCAAAATAGTATCTCTATCAATAGGATTGATAGTTCTTAAATCTATTAATTCTATAGAAATTCCTTCTTTTTCTAAAATTTCTATAGCTAATTTAGAAATAGGAACTGCAGAACTCCAACATACTAAAGTAATATCATTCCCTTCTTTAACTACTTTAGCTTTACCAATAGGAACTTCATAATATTCATTAGGAACTTCTTGTTTTTCATAACGATATAAAAACTTAGGTTCTAAAAAAACTACTGGATCAGGGGAATTAATTGCAGCACTTAATAATCCTTTTGCATCATAAGGATTAGATGGTATAACAACTTTTAAACCAGGGATATTTCCCATTAAAGTATTTATGCTTTCTGAATGATGTTCTAAAGAAGATTGAAGTCCAGCACCTACAGGAATTTTTATTACAAGCGGACAATGTATACTTCCTCTTGTACGATTTCTCATTCTAACAGCATGAGAAACTAAATCTTGTAATCCTGTAGAAACAAAACCATCAAATTGAATTTCACCAATAGGTATTAAACCATTAATAGACATTCCAACTGCAGTACCTACAATACCAGATTCACTGATAGGAACATCAAAAACTCTATTTTCGCCAAATTTTTGTTGTAACCCTTGAGTTGCTCTAAAAACTCCTCCTAATTTGCCAACATCTTGACCAAAAAAAACTAATTTAGGATTTTTTGATAAATTTAATTCTAAAGTATTATTAATAGATTGTAATAAATTCATTAAAGCCATTTTATTTTCCTTCTTTCTCCAACGAATCTAAAAAACTTTCATGTTCTTTTAATTGTTCTTTTAATTGAGGAGTCATTTCATGGTACATATGTTGAAATATCTCGATCGGTTTAACTTTATTACCATAAGAAATAATTTTACTATGTATTTGAGAAACAAATTGTTCAGTTTCTTTTTGTATATTTTCGATTAATTCTTTTGTTAATATATTTTTATTTAATAAATATTTCTGAAAACGTATAATAGGATCTTTTGCTTCCCACTCTAATTCTTCTTCTTTAGAACGATACAAACTAGGATTATCATTAGTTGTATGAGCTCCCATACGATAAGTAACTAACTCAATTAATCCAGGTCCTTGACCTTGCCTAACATCTTCAGAAAATTGTTTAACAGCAGTATAAACAGCTAAAACATCATTACCATCAACTTGTATTCCAGGAATACCGAAAGCATAACATTTTTCTGCTAAAGTATAAGTATTAGAAGCAATCCTTCTAGGAGTTGAAATAGCATACTGATTATTCATAATTATAACTAATAAAGGAGATTTGAAAACAGAAGCAAAATTTAATCCTGAATAAAACTCATCATGAGCCGTACCTCCATCTCCTATAGTAGCTACAGTTATTTCTTTTTTATTCTGTAATTTACTAGCCATTGCTAAACCAGCAGCTATTGTTATGCCAGAACCAATAATTATATTAACTGGTAAACATTTTAAATCAATAGCTCTTTTAGAACCTTTTTCATTACCATACCAGTACAAATAAGCATCTTCTAAAAAATTAGGATCACGATATAAAAAGAAACCAATATCACGAAAATAAGGAGAAAACCAATCATTTTTATCCATAGCAGCTGCAGAACCTATTTGAGCAGCTTCGTGACCTTTATTTAAAATATAAGCAGACATTTTTCCTTGTCTTTGATATTGTAAAGCCTTTACATCAGAAACTCTAGCTAAAATCATAGTTTTATACATTTTTAACAATTTTTCATCAGATATATTTGGTTCTTTTTGACCATCAATAATATTGCCTTCTAAATCTAAAATTTGAAATCTTTTCTTCTTTAAAGGTTCGTAAACACTTAAATCAATAACTTTCATTTAAAAATATACCTTTCAAAAAAAATATTTTTTTATATTGTTTTAAAATTTTAAAAAATTTAAACATAACATTTATTAAGATATTAATATATCAATCATTTAAAAAAAATAAAAACGAAAAATAAACTGAAAAAATGAATTTTGAAAACAAAAAATAAAATTATAATAATAATAAATAAATAATTTAATTTTTACAAAATAAAATTTTTATTTTTAATAAATAAAAAAATAATAATTTAAATTTTTAAAACATTAAAAAATTAAATTTATTAAAAAAATAAAAAATAAAAATATAATATAACGATTCAAAAATTAAAAATATTTCAATTTATTTATATTTTTATTTTTTATTCTATAAAATTTTTATATTTTATTAAATAATAAATAATATTTTTTTAAATTTTTAAAAAAAATAAATTCAAATTAAAAATATAAAAAATAATTTAAAAAAACAAAATATATAAAAAAAACTAGTATTAAAAAAAATAAAATTTAATTATTTTTTTAAATAATGATTTTCAGTCTTATTTTATTAAAAAATAAAAACTTAAACATACTTATGAAAATTACATATTAACCTGATATAATCATCATAAATAATAGTAACCTATTTTTTAAATTTTGTCAAATAAATTTTTATAAAAAAAAATAATATTTAATAATAATTTTATTATTAAAAAAATAATTAAATTATAACGATTTTACCAAATAATAAACAGAACCAACATGAAACAAATTTCCTAAAATTACAAAAATATGCCAAATAAAATGATAATATTTTTTATATGATTTATTATAAAAGATAATACCTATACTATATAAAATTCCTCCAAAAAATAATAAAGTTAATATTCTTAAATCTAATTCCCATAAATAAGATAAAATTATTAAACCACTCCATCCTAACAATAAATAAAAAAATAAATGCATTCTGTTCCATTTATTCATAAAAAAAACCTTTAAAAAAATACCTAAAAACACTAAAATTGTTTGGAATAAAAAGAAAATTTGAGAAAAATTCAAAAAAGGTAACAAAAAAAGTGGTCTTTGTAAAGATTTTACAAAAAATAAAAAAGGCATAAAATTACCCCATATTAGCAAATATATGCAAATATGATCGATTTTTTGAAAATACATTTTTGCTTTAACAAATACACAAGAATGATACAAAAAACTAAAAAGATAAAGATTAAACATATTAATAAAAAAACAAAATAAAGGCCAAATAGGTTCAGATTTATCTTTAATAAGTTCATAATAAATAAAAAAAATAAAAACACTTAAAGGTATCATTAAAAAATGAGAAATAGAATTAGCAATTTCTTCTCCTATAGTTTGTTTTGAATTTTTTTTTTCATCATAATAAATATTATTCATATAAAATAATTCTTTTCTTTCTTATTTTTTTTTTTTTTTTAATTTTCAACAAATATAAATTCTTTTAATTTATTTTTTTAATAAGTTAACAATAATTTTGTTTTGAATTTCATAATATTCTTTTGAAGTTAATTTATGGCTATTATCTTTAAAACTAAAATTAACTTCATTTTTATTAAATCTAGGAATCAAATGAACATGAAAATGAAAAATTGTTTGTCCAGATATAATTCCGTTATTATTTAATAAATTGATTCCTTTGGCGTTAAAAGTTTTTAACAAAATTTTACTAATTTTATGAACTATTTTAAAAACATAAACAAAAACATCTCTTGGAACTTCTTCAATATCGATATAAGGTTTTTTAGTAACTACCAAAGTATGACCTTTAGTAGCTTGCATTTTATCTAAAAAAACAATAACTATTTCATCTTCATAAATAATATAACTAGGTATTTTTTTATCTATAATTTTTTGAAAAACATTAATCATAAAATAAACTCACATTTCTTTAAATTTTTAAAATTTAAATAATTAAAATATAACAATTTGATCTTTTTAAAAAAATATTAATTAATAAAAAATTTTTATTCATTAATTTTATTTAATAAATTTTGTAAATTTTTAAAATGACACTTCGCTATTTCATTAAAAATTTTTAAACCATTAGAATTATAAATTTCCAATATCTGTTTATCTACTTCTCTGGAACATCCAATTTTCAAATTTATATTTACTTTTTTACTAAGTTGATTAATTTGTTTTAAAAAAAAATATCTTCCGATAATAGAAGCAATAGCTACACTTAAATACTTTTGTTCAGCTTTTGTTTCAAATAAAATTTCTTTATATACTTTTTTTTCTTTTCTTAAATAATAATAATAATTTTCAGAAGAAGAAAATTGATCAACAATAACTTTAACATTTTTATCTATTTTGCATAAAAGTTTTAAAATAGCATAATTATGAAATAAAGCTTTTATTTCGTTTAAATTTAATTTTTTTTTTAAAATATTATACTTATTGGGAGAAATATTATAAACATAATAAGGTATTTTTTTTAAAATTAAAGGAATTAAATCAAAAATTTCTTTATTAGATAATTTTTTAGAATCTTTTATACCTTTATTTTTAAAAAAAATAAAATTTTCTTTAGAAACAAAAGCAGAACACACAATTACAGGTCCAAAAAAACTACCAGTGCCAACTTCATCAGAACCAATTATATCCTCATAATTATAATAATCATTGTATATAGAATTATTTTTATTATTTTCATCAGAAGAAAAACCTAAAATTTTTTTTAAATTGTCAATTTCTTTTTGTTCAATTTTGCCTTGCAATAATAAAGTTCCATTTTTGTAAACAGTTATTCTTATATTTTCTTTATTAACTATAAAAAAAATATTATTATTTTCATTATTAACTAAAAAAGATTTATAAAGAATACGAATATTATTCATTTGAGATAATTTTAATTTCTTAAAAATATAAAAATTTAACAATTTTTTTATCCTTTTTTTTAAATTTTAATAATAAATAATAATTTTAAATTTTCCTTAAATTTTCCTATTTAAATCCCAATTTATAGGAATTATATTATTTTTAATTAAATATTGATTGGTTTTAGAAAAAGGTTTCGAATTAAAAAAACCTCTATGAGCAGATAAAGGAGAAGGATGAGCGCTTTTAATAATATAATTTTGTCGAATATTAATAAATTTAGAATAATTTTGAGCATAATTACCCCATAAAATATAAACTATATTTTGTTTTTGAAATAAAAAATTCAAAATATTCTTAGTAAAAATTTCCCATCCAATATTTTTATGACTTAAAGAATTTCCTTTCTCTACTGTCAAAATAGTATTTAATAATAAAACTCCTTCTAAAGCCCATAAAGTTAAATTATTAGTTTTGGGAACTAAATTTAAATCATTTTTTAATTCTTTAAAAATATTTTTTAAACTAGGAGTAATTTTGGCTTTATAAACACTAAAAGATAATCCATGAGCTTGATTAAAGTATATATAAGGATCTTGACCTAAAATAACTACCTTAACTTTATTAAAAGGAGTTAATTGAAAAGAATTAAAAATTTTATCCAAAGAAGGAAAAATAATTTTTTTATTCTGAATTTGTAGTTTTAAAAAATTTAATATTTCTTTAAAATAGGGTTTTTTTTGCTCTTGAATAATTATATCTTTCCAATTCATATTTTTATCTTCTTCAATATTTTTAAATAATTTTTTACAAAAATTTTTTTATTCAAAAATCTAAACAAAAACAAAAATTAACAAAAACAAAACAAAAATCAATAAAGAAAAAATTTTATAAAAAGGAAAATTTAAAATATGTTTACCTATAACTTGATTATAAAAAATTTTTTTTTCCCAATCATGAATATTTGTATTTGCATCACCTTTAGTTTGAACAAATTTTTCTTTTAAATTTTTATCAATAACCCTATGAATAATATTCATTTCATTATTTTTATCAGAAGAAGAAAAACCATTTTCTTTGACTTTAAAAACAATAATATCTCCATCTTCACTAGAAGCTTTTAGGTTATTAAATTCTTTATTAGAAATTTTTCTTACTAAAACTAAATCATTTACTTTGATTAAAGGTTCCATACTTCCGCTATTAACTCTATAAAAATTAAAAAATAAAAATTTCATAGTTATTTCGTGCGAAAAAAATAAATTACAAAAATTTATTAAAAATAAATAAAAAAACAAAATATTTGCAATTATAATAAAAATTTTTTTCAAAAAATAAATTAATTTAGTTTTTATTATTTTTTTCATTAACTTTAACACATTCAACATTCGTTTAACTTTTCTTTTTTACATTATATTATAAAATAATTTATTTAATTTTAATATTAAAAAGTAGTGTACTTATGATATTACTAATATTTTATAAAAAAGTAAAAATATAAAAATATTTATTTTAATAATCACATTATTATTTTTAATATTTAACCATTTATTATTTCATAATACAAAGAAAAATATTATAATCTTAATATTATTAATTATTTAAAATATTTTTTTTAAATTTTTTTAATTAATTAAAAAATTAAATTAGACAAAAATAAAATTTAAAATTAAAAAAATAAAAAAATATTATAATTAATTATTAATTGTTTACAATTAGTATTGTAACACGATATCAAAAAATTTTTTTTAAGATTTAAAAAAATAAATTATAATTTAATATTTTTTTCAAAAATTAAATTTTTTTAATATTATTATTTTATTTTATAAAAAATAATATTAAAGATAAAAAATGAGGAAAAATGAAAAGACAAATTAAAAGAAAAATTAATAATTTTATTAAAAAAAATTTTAAACAATATTATTACACAAATAAAACAAAATTTTGTTTTTATTTTATTTATTTTATTACATTTTATTTATTTATTTTTACTACCTTAATTTTAATTATAAAAATAAATGATAGATAAATTAATTATCTTCTCTTTTTTAAGAAGACAAGAAAATTTAAAATTTAAAAAAATTTTGAATAAAAAATTATTTTTCAAATATAAATTAAAATTAAAATATTAAAAAAATTTATTATAAAAAATAAATATTATAAGTTATATTAAATAATAGTGAAAAATATAATTACTTTATTATTTTTTTTATAAATTTTAAAATTTAATATTGATTAATGAATTAAAAAAATTAAATTAATTATTTTTTACATTACATTCATTATACTATTATTCTAAAATTTAATAATATAAATAAAAAACATTAAAAACTATTAAATATTCATATGAATTATGAAATTATTTTTATTAAAAATATTTTTATAATGAATATTTTTTAATAAATATTTATAAAAATAAAATTTTTATAATCAAAAAAAATAAAAAAGGATACTAATGAATATGAATATAAAAGTAGTTTCTACATCAACTAGTTGTCTGGATTATTTTACAGAAAATCATGATATTGGTTTAATTAGAATTAAAATTTATATAAACAACAAAGAATATACAGATGGAAAAAATTTAACAGCTTATAAATTTTATGATATGTTAAGTAAAAATCCTAATTTAGTAATAAAAACATCTCAAGTTTCTTTAGGAGAAGTAATTAATTATTTTGAAAAAATAGCTAAACAAGGATACAAAAAAATATTTGTAACAACATTATCTAAAAATCTTAGCGGAAGTTATAATGTTATTTTACAAAGTAAAAAATTTCTTAAAGATAAAATAGAAGTAATACCCTATAACACCAATACAGTTTGTTTTTCTGAAGGATATTTCGCTCTTGAAGCAAAACGTCTATTTTCAGAAGGCGCTTCAATAGAAAAAGTAATTGAACATTTAAATTTTTTAAAAAAAAACAATACTATTTTTTTTGTTGTTAATTCTTTAACTCAATTAATAAATAATGGACGTTTAACAAAAACAAAAGGATTTTTAGGAAGGTTTTTTAAAATAAAACCCATTTTACAAGTTAATGAAAAAGGACAAATAATATTAATTGAAAAAAAATTTACTATTGAATCGGCCTTTATATCAATTATTGAAAAAATAAAAAATTATACAAAAAATAAAAAATTTGTTTTATTTATTTTATTTACAGGAAATAATAGTTTAAAAGAAAAATTAAAATTAATTCTATGTCAAACTTTTAATTTAAAAGATGTTCTAGAAATGCCTTCCACCCCAGCTATTGGAGCACATGTAGGTGATAATGTAATAGGGGTAGGAATTATAATAACTAAAAACAATAATAAGGAGGAATAGTAAAATAAAATTAAAAGAAAAACAAATTCAAAAATTTAAAAAAGCACAAAAAATTTTAAAAATAT
Organism: Texas Phoenix palm phytoplasma; assembly: GCF_005774685.2. GTDB lineage: Bacteria > Bacillota_I > Bacilli_A > Acholeplasmatales > Acholeplasmataceae > Phytoplasma. The sequence goes on from NZ_VBRA02000009.1 coordinate 60,615, forward strand.
TAAAAAAAAATGGATTTGAAGTTTTTATAGTAGGAGGATTTGTTAGAGATTTTATTTTAAATTTGAAATTTTCTGATATTGATATAATAACTAATGCGAATATAAAAAAAATTAAAAAATTATTTAATTGTTTTTATATAAACGAAAAATATGGTTCTTTCAAAATTTTATTTGAAAAAAATATATTTGAAATTAACATTTTTAGAAAAGAAGATGGTTATTTAGATTATAGACATCCAACATCGGTAACAGGGCGTGAAATGATGCCTAATTATTAGTGATTTAACGTATCACGAACATAATGATAATGTGTTCCTTCATATTCTTGGCTTTTGAAACGAAAGAATGAAAAGTTACAGCAAAGAATAAAAGCGGATTGAGGAGAAATTCATATCCAATAAGATTACGCTAGAAGAATGACTCACATGGATAACCTTTATCGAAAAAGGCTAAATGCAATAAACGGGGTAATGATGCTACTGAACAGAAATGAATTGTGACTGTTCATCAAAGTTATTTGAAAAAATAAAAGTTACAATTTTCAAAATTATCAATGTTTTTAAAAAACATCATAGGTTAGTATTAACCTAACTTTGAACTTACCTTTACTTTATATATTATATAAATGAACTTACTCTTTCATGTTATATAGATGTAAGAATAAATTATAAAAAGGTCTGCATGCCTAAATGAGTCGCGTAAATAATTAGAGTAACTTCGATCTTCCTAAACTTCTCTTAGAGAAAAAAATTCTCTGAAAAAAAACACAGAATAGTCTGTGGAAGCAAGGAAAAAGCAGAATCATAGTAGTCGTGAGTAATTCAAAGTTTCTTTTGGAAGAAAGAAGTGCACTGACTCACCAAGGCAAAGGGTAACAACCTTTACAAGGCGAAAGATGAAAAATAAGTTTTTTTAAAAAAACTTATTTAACCGCCGAATGCTTGGAAACTTGCTTGTTCGGTGGTGTGAGGGGTTTAGATTAATATCTATTAAGTAGAAAAACGGTCTAATTCTATCTCGATGGCAAATGGGTAGAACACCAAGTGAAAAACATATTAAACAGATTATGTCTAATATTCGTGATAAAAGATAATAAGGAGAAAAAAGGAGATAAGTGTCTATATTTTTTATAATATTTTTATTTTTTTATGTTTTAGTAATTTTTTGTTTTATGAATATTATTTATAAAATTAATTATAATGCTAAAATAAAAAAATGTTTATTAAATTTCGACATTTTAGAAAAAGAAGTTTTAAAAACTATTCTTTTAAATAAAGAACAAACTTTCCCTTTAACAAAAAATTCTCCTGTAACTAAGAAATTTTTTAAATTAAATATTTTATTTAAAGTTAAAGAAAATGATGAAAAAAACCCATTAAATTCTGTTTTTAAATTAAATTTATTAATATTTGAATTAATTCGTAAAGATAAAGAATTAAATCAAATATATTTATCTTAATTTAATAAATTTTTTAATTTATTTTTTAATATTAATAAAATTGATATTAATTAAAAAAATATATTTTTTTTATCAAAAAAAAGGAGTTATTTTTTAATATGTGGCGCGAAATGATGCCTAATTATCAGTTGATTTAACGAATCACGAACATAATGATAATGTGTTCCTTCATATTCTTGGCTTTTGAAACGAAAGAATGAAAAGTTACAGCAAAGAATAAAAGCGGGTTGAGGAGAAATTCATATCCAATAAGATTACGCCAGAAGAATGACTCACATGGATAACCTTATAAAAAAAAATAAGGCTAAATGAATTAAAATAAACAATATATAACTTAACAGAAATGAATTGAAACTGTTAATTTAAAGTTATTTGAAAATTTTTCATATTGATTTTCAAAATTATCATTTTTTAAAAAAATATTATTTTTTTAAAAAAAATAACTTTAAAGTTACCTATTTTTCTTATCTAATATCTTAGATGTTATATAGATTTAAGAAAAAGAAAAAAAGGTAATCATACCTAAATGAGTCGCGTAGATAATTAGAGTAACTTCGATCTTCCTAAACTTCTCTCAGAGAAAAGTATTTTCTGAAAAAAACACAGAATAGTTTGTGGAAGCAAGGAAAAAGCAGAATCATAGTAGTCGTGAGTAATACAAAGTTTCTTTTGGAAGAAAGAAGTGGACTGACTCACCAAGGCAAAGGGTAACAACCTTTACAAGGCGAAAGAGGAAAAAGAAGTTTTGAGAAAAAACTTGTTTAACCGCCGAATGCTTGGACACTTGCTTGTTCGGTGGTGTGAGGGGCTTAGATTAATATCTAGTAAAGAGAAAAACGGTCTAATTCTATCTCGATAAAGAAAAAGAATTTTGTTTTCAAGTTAATTTGTTTGTTGCTATTGAAAATATATCTATTTTAGAAATTCAATCAATTATGGAATTAGCTCATAAAAAATGTCTTATTTCTAAATTTTTAGAACAATATCCTTATTTTAAAATGACGGCTATTGAATATTCTAAGATTTAACAAAATTAATTTAAAAATAAAAAAAACTATTTATGTTTTTTCATAAATAGTTTTTTTATTTATATAATGATTAAAATAATTTTTTTTAAATAAAATTTAAAAATTTATTTATTTATACCAAAGACTACTAACTACAGTGCTTATTTCTTTACTCATGTTTTTTTCTATATAATTGAAAACAAATTGATGTTCTGAATCTTTTAACACTTCTCTACCTTTTATCATTGCTTGTTTAAATATACCATTTACTAATTTTACGATTAAAGGTTGTAATTCGTCATAATCAAATTTTTCTTTATTGAAACGTTCTACTTCTATTTCATCCCATGATTGTACATCTAAAATTTCACTAATTATGAAATCTACAGTATAATCTATTATTTTTCTGTGTGTGGAATCAGGGTATTCTTTAAATAATCCGTTAGTTAAATTAAACATAGTTTTAGAGCTTGCTAATTCACATTTAATTTTTTTAGATTTTAAATCATTAGCAACTAATTTATCAGTATCTCCTTCGAATGCTCTAGTTAATATTGGAAGGCTTCTATTTTTATGTTCTTTAAAATGTTCATCTGATTCATTTTCTATTTCATCATCGAATTTTGCGGAAAAAGTACTTGTTGTTAATTCTTTTTCTTTATCTTCTTCATCAGATTCTTCATCAGAAAAGAATACTTGTTTTTCTTCGGAATCTGAATTTCTTTTCCAAATTGTTTCCCATCCGTCATTTTCTTCTGGTTTAATTTCTTTATCTTGTTTTTGAACTTCAGTAGAAACGTAATCCTTTGTTTCTGTTATTTCTTCTGTTACTTCTGATGTTTTTTCTTGAAACTCATGTTCATTTTCATCATTTTGTTTTTCATTCTCGTTAGAAAAGAATTCTTGTGTTTCTTTTGCATTTGAATTTTTTTTTCCCATAAATTGATTTTCTTGTTTTTCTTCTGGTTTAATTTCTTTATCTTGTTTTTGAACTTCATTAGTAACGTACTCTTGTGTTTCTGTTACTTCTTCTGTTATTTCTTCTGTTATTTCACTTGTTACTTCTGATTTTTTTTCTTGAAACTCATGTTCATTTTCATCATTTTGTTTTTCATTTTCGTTAGACAAGAATTCTTGTGTTTCTTTTGCATTTGAATTTTTTTTTCCCACAAATTGATTTTCTTGTTTTTCTTCTGGTTTAATTTCTTTATCTTGTTTTTGAACTTCAGTAGCAACGTACTCTTGTGTTTCTGTTACTTCTGATGTTTTTTCTTGTTTTTCATTGTCATTAGAAAAGAATTCTTTTTTTTCTGTTACTTCTTCTGATTTTTGTTCTTTATCTTCAGCAGAAACGAAGTCTTGAGATTCTGTTACTTCTGAATTTTTTTCGTTTTGTTCAGTTTCATTAGCAACAAATTCTTGTTTTTCTGTTACTTCTGATGTTTTTCCTTGTTCTTCATCTTCAGTTTTTTCTTCAGTAGAAACAAATTCTTGTTGTTCTGTTTCTTCTGATTTTGTTTCTTGTTTTTCTTCTTCAGCTTCAGCATTAATGAATTCTTCATTTTTCGTTACTTCTTCTGATGTTTTTTCTTGTTCTTCATCTTCAGTTTTTTCTTCAGTAGAAACAAATTCTTGTGTTTCTTTTACTTCTGAATTTTCGCTTTTTCCTTCCGAACCGAAAACAGTATTAGGTGATAAGAATAAAATTATTGAAAAAGATAATAAAAGAAAAGCTAAAATACTAGAATAATAATTTAAATTATTATTTTTATTTAATTTTAACAAAATCCTTATAAACCTCCTAATTTTAATTGATAATTGCAAAATTTATAATAATAAGAGAAAGAAATTTTAAATTTTGTTGTTCAATAATATATAATATATTGATAAAATATTAAAAATATATTCAAAATTTAACATAATACTAATATATGAATAATTTATATTATAATAAGATATTTTTATTTTTTTACTTTATTTATTTAATAAAAATAAACTAATTTAAATTTTAAAATAAAATATTTAAAATATTAAATAATTATTTTTTTTATTTTATTTTTTTTAAAATTTAATTTTGTTTTATTTCGCTTTATTTATTATTTATTTATATTAACTCTTCTCCTAGTTATAATTGGATGAAATACTAATTCAGTTATTTCAAAGAATTCACTAGGTTCATTCAACTGATGGAAAATATGATAATTATACTTTTGCGGTATCGGTGCTGAGTTAAGACTTTGTTCTTCTGTAAAATCTATAATATAAATGTTACGTAAATTTGGATTATAATTTTCTTTTATAATAATTTTTGTTCTTAAATTTGTACAGTCATTTTCTTTATTATTTGAATTTGTTTTTTTTAAATTATGATAACTACTTTCTAAAGTTATATTTAAAATTTTCGATTCTTCTAAAATATCACCATTTTTTGAATTTTCATCATATGAGAAAAATTTTTCAACAAAATTATTAATTATTGTTTTTAATTGTTCTTTTGAAATATTATTTCTTTTAAAAACTTTGTGTTCTTCTGATGTTATTTCAATATTTTTACAAATTTCATCTTGAGAATCTGTTTGTTCATCATTTTTAATTTTTACTAGAAAAAATTTTCTATTTTTTTCTGATAATTCTTTAAAATCTTTTTTTTCTTCTTGTATTGATGTTTTTATTAAATCTTCGTTATTTTCTTTTTTTGTCAGAAAATTCAGTTCTTCTTTTTTAGCAATGCTACTCGCTTGTTTTCTAAATTGTTCATTGTTTTCTAAAATTTCTAAAAGTCTTTCTAAAGTTTTTAAAATATCTTTATAAGAATCAGAATTTTCTTTGGTTAAAATTGAAGTACTTCTGATATTTTCTGTTATTTTGAAATTTCTTTGTTCTTTAATATATTTATCTTTTTCTAATTTTTCTAAAAGTTCTTTAAAATCTTTTTGTTCTTTAAGACTCAAGTTTTTTCTCAAATTTTTATTTTTTTCTAATTTTTCTAAAAGTTCTGAATAATTATTTTCGAAAAAGAAAAGATTTTTGTCTTTATCTTTATTTTTTAATAATCTGTTTATTAATCTTAATGATTCAATCAATTCAATATCTTTTTCATTGATTGATTTTGTTTTTTTAGAAAAAGAAGCGAATGCAAAAATTATTTTTAATGAAAATAAATTTACTAATAAAACAAATAGAAACATAATTATATATAAAAATTCATATATAGTTAAATTTTTTTTATTATTTTTTTGGAAATAAAACAAAATTTCTTATTTTCAATCCTCCTTTATTAAATTTTGATATATTTTTTTTGAAAAAAATTATAAAATTAAAATAAAAGATTATTTATATAAGGAACTTTTTCTTCTTGCTACAAAATCATTATAACAATTTTTATATTTGTTATCAAATTAAATAAATATTAATAAAAATAATGTTTATATGGTCTTTTTTTATTGTTTTTATATAGAATTTATTTGATTTATTTGAAATGAAAAAAAACTATTTATGTTTTTATTTTTACATAAATAGTTTTTTAATATAAAATTTTAAAATTTCTATTTTTTGTTAAATATTTAATTTTTTTAAATAATTGTATTAAAAAAATTTAAAATAAATTAATTATTTTTTATTTAAACCAAAGACTATTAACTACAGAAGAAATTTCACTTTTCATATGATTTTCAAAAAAATCAATAATATATTGATATTCTGAACCTAATTCACTTTTGCTAAGTGTGATTGTTGTTTTAAAAATCCCATTTAATGTGTCTTTTATAACATCTTTGAATTCGTCATAATCATAAGTTCCTTTAGGAAAACGATCTACTTTTATATAACCCCATCTTTTAACATCTAAAATTTCATCAATTATATAAGATGAAGTATAATTAATAGCTCTTTTATGAGATTTATCTGGGTATTCTTTTTTTACTAAATTAGTTAACTCTTGCATAGTAGCAGAAGTCGCTAATACAGTTTTTGATTCTAAAGATTCGAAACAAGATTGAAATACTGCTTCAATTGTTTCTTCAACTTGATTTTCTGAATTCAAAGCGCTTTTAGTTTCTAGAAAACTAGAGACAAATTTATTTTGATCTTCTGTTTGTTCATTTTGAATGATATTTTGAATACTTTGTTCTGCCACCACCAAGGGGTTTTTATTTAATTTTCTTTCCTCGATTTCTTTTATACTATTATTTTTATTTTCTTCGCGATAAGATTCTTTTGTTTCTGAAATGCCTGCATTTATATTATTTTCAGAATGATTCGAATCATCGGAAAAAGCTAGAACAACATTAGGCGTTAACGATGAAATAATCATTGAATAAAAGAACAAAAAAAATATTGAAACAAAAGAAAAGTAATTTAATTTACCTTTTTTATTTAATAATAAATCTTTTTTTAACAAAGTTCTTTATAAACCTCCTAATTTTAATTTTTGATATTTTTTTATTTTTTTTATGATGATACTTATTTTTTATTTAATTAACTTTATTTAATTTATATATTATATCTATCTTATATATTTTTTTAATTTAATTAATTTAAGTATTTTTAGTATTTATTTTTTATTTGTTATTATAATCCAAAAATAATCAAAAAAAATTATAATTTTGTAAAAATAAAAATATAAAAAATAAAAATTAAATATTCATTATTATTAAATATTATTAAAAAATTTTATATATTATTTTTTCTATTTAATTTTTTTTGAATTTACTTTAATCTTATTTTTTTATTTTTATTAATAGTTTTTCTGAAAAGAAGAAATTTTTTTATTATTGTATTGTTATATTGTTAGTATTAAGTCAAAAATATTAAAAATAACATATCTTTTAATTCAATAGAATCGTCTTTAAATTTATTTTTTAAATCATTATAATTCATTTTTTCTGCATTTTCATCTTCTTCTTCTTCTTCTGCATCAAAGAATGACTCTGAATAATCATCATCTTCATTTTCAATAACTTCTTTTGTGATGGTTAAATTATTGTTTTTATTGTTACTGCTATTATCTTTGAATTTTATTGTTTTAGTTCTTGAATTACTAACGAATAAATTATTTATGCAAAGACTATTTCCTTCTACGAAAGCGAATACATTTTTTTTATTTTTATTATCTGATTTATTGCTTTCTGATATTATTTTTTCAATAAAATCTAAAGTTAATTTTCTTTTTTCAATTTCTTTTCTTTTGTGAATGTTTGCTAATTCTTTTTCATGTTTTTTTTCTTGTTTGTATAAATCTAATAAACTATGTTGTTGTTCTTCTTCAACTGTTTTTTCCGGAGAAGAATCAGAATCAGATTTCTTTTTTTCTTCAATTTTTGGTTTTTGTTCTTTATTACTTTTTTTGTTTTTTAAAGAATTATTGTCGTTTTCCAGAACAATATTATCAGAATCTTTTTCTTTTTTAAATTCTTTTTTATCTTTATCTTTGTTAATTGCACTCATTACGTTAACCAAGCCTTTATTGCATTGTGGTTTTTGATTTTTAGCAACATTTTTTGGTTCAATAAAGGATTCAGAATTTTTATTCTTTTCCTCCGATGCCTGATTATTTTTTTTCTCTGAATTATGGGCAAAAACTATTTCTGATGAAAATAAAATTATTACAAAAAGAAAGAAAAACATAAATGCGTATATAAATTGAAAATAAATGAAAAAATTTTTTTTATTATTTGAATTTTCTAAATTCACTAACCTTGAACAAAACAAATCCTTTATTTTTAATCCTCCTAATTTTTATTATATTTTTTTGTAAAAAAATTATAAAACTAAACATAAAGATTATTTATATAAGGAACTTTTTCTTCTTGCTACGATTTCATTATAACAATTTTTATATTTGTTATCAAATTAAATAAATTTTCATAAAATTCATCATATATGAATATAATTTTTATAAAAATATTTTTATTTTTGATAATTTTTGACACACTTTTTAAAGTATTTTTGTGGTTTATATTTAATGAATAAAAAATAATTATTAAACTTTATTATATAAAATTTATATAAAATAAAAAGATACTATATTGTTTTATTAAAGTAAATATATTAAAATAATATTATGTTTATTTATATACTTTATAATATATACGTTATAAACTTTTTTTTTTATATATTCTTTTTTTTTATAAAAGAGAAGTTATTTTTTCTTATTTAAATTTTATATAGTTTACATAGTACATAGTATACTTTCATATAATATATTCTATATTTATTCAGAATAAAAATATCATGATTTTTTAAGATTATTATTATATGTTATTTATTATTCTTGAATATTTTTTTATTTTTATTATTATGAAATATTATGTTTTTTATATTTTATTTTTTTATATTTAACAAAATTTTTTGATTAAAAAGGAGTTTTTTAATTATTAAGCAAAAGAAAATTAACAAAGATTCAAAATTAATTTTATATAATGAAAATATTCCTAAAGGTGAATATGGGCGCGAAATGATGCCTAATTATCAGTGATTTCACGCATCACGAACATCATGATAATGTGTTCCTTCAGATTCTTGGCTTTTGAAACGAAAGAATCAAAAGTTACAGCAAAGAATAAAAGCGGATTGAGGAGAAATTCATATCCAATAAGATCACGCCAGAAGAATGATTCATATGGATAACCTTTATGAAAAAAGGCTAAATGCAATAAACGGGGTAATTTTATAATACTGAACGGAAATGAATTGTAACTGTTCATCAAAGTTATTTGAAAAATTTAATATTTGTTTTTCAAAAATTATCAATTTTATTAAAAAAAAATAAAATATCCATAGGTTTAGTTAACCTAACTTTGAACCTACCTTTTTATAAATAATAAATAAACTTATTCTTCGATGTTATATAGATGGAAGAATAAATTATAAAAAAGGTCTGCATACCTAAATGAGTCGCGTAGATAATTAGAGTAACTTCGATCTTCCTAAATTTCTCTTAGAGAAAAAAATTCTCTTAAGAAAAACACAGAATAAGTCTGTGGAAACAAGGAAAAAGCAGAATCATAGTAGTCGTGAGAAATTCAAAGCTTCTTGTGGAAAAAAGAAGTGAACTGACTCACCAAGGAAAAGGCCAACAACCTTTACAAGGCGAAAGAGGAAAAAGAAGTTTTTAGAAAAAAAACTTTTTTAACCGCCGAATGCTTGGAAACTTGCTTGTTCGGTGGTGTGAGGGGCTTAGATTAATATCTAGTAAATAGAAAAACGGTCTAATTCTATCTCGATTTAGTAATTGACGAAGAAGGAAAAAAAATAGGAATTTTAGAAAAAAATAAAATAATTAAACTTTCTGAAGAAAAAGAAACAGACATTGTTATGATTAATTCTGATTCTAGTCCTAAAGTTGTTCGTTTGATGAATTATTCTCAATTTCGTTATAAGCAACAAAAAAAATTAAAAGAAATTAAGAAAAAACAACATATAAGAACATTAAAAGAAATTCGTCTTAACCCTAATATAGATAATAATGATTTAAAATGTAAAATAAAACAAATATATAGTTTTTTAAAACAAAAATACAAGGTTAAAATTATGATTCGTTTCAAAGGAAGAATGATTATTAATCATAAAAAATTAGGTGATGAAATCATTCAAAAAATTTTTTCTAATGAATTATTAAAGGAAGTTTTGTTTGTAGATGTTTTTCCTAAAATGGAAGGCAATCAAATGACAACTATTTTAAAGTTAAAAAACAAAATTAATAAAAATATTGATAATAAATAAATTTTTAAATATCAGATTTTAAAATTAAAAATAAAATTTTAATATTAATTTTTTTAAAAAATGAGTTTTTAAATAAAAAAAGTTTTTATTTTTTTATATCTTATTTTCTAATTTTTTCTAATCAATAATAATATTTTAATAGATAATTTTGTTTATGAGATTTTTATTAATTTATTTTTATTTTTTTATTAATTAAAATTATTATTTATTTTTCATATATTATGCATTTTTACTTTATAATAATTTATAAAAAGAAGGCAGGTTATTATCAATCGTTTATGTTAAAAATAAAGAAAAAAGTTCACAAAGGTTTACATAAAAGAATAAAAAAAACTGGCACAGGAAAATTTTTAAGAAGACATGCTTATAAAAATCATTTAGCAGGTTCTAAAACTACAAAGCAAAACAGACAATTAAGGAAAGTTATAGGTGTACATATTTCCGATATTAAAAGAATAAAACATCTTATTTAATCTTATTTTTGATATAATTAATCAGAATGAGAAAAAAATAATGAAAGTAGAGTTTTAAGTATGGTAAAAATAAATTTTACAAATGCAAGGCATAAACGTCGTAAGAAAATATTAAAATTAGCTAAAGGCTACTTTGGTTCTAAAAGTACTATTTATAAAACAGCTAATGAACAAGTTATGCGTTCTTTACAATACTCTTATATAGGTAGAAAACAAAGAAAAAGACAATTTAGAAGATTATGGATTACAAGAATTAATGCTGGTTGCCTAAATAATGGTATTAGTTATTCCAAATTTATTCATGGCCTTTCTTTATCAAAAGTAAAAATTAATCGTAAAATGTTATCAGATCTTGTTTATAATAAGTCATTATTATTTGATGAATATATTAATTTATCTAAAAAAAATTTAGAAAAATATAAAGATAAAAATTCAAATGAAATTTTATCTACTTCTGATGAAGTGAAAAATTTTTCTAATTCAGATAAGAAAAAAATTGATTTAAAGAAGTTTTTATTAGTTGATTTAAGAAAATTAGCTTTAAAATATAATATTAAAAATTATTCTAAATTAAAAAAAACAGAATTAATTAATGTTTTGCAACAGAATATAAAATAAAAAAAATTTAAAAAAATATATAATGTAATGTAATTTTTTGTTTATTAATATTTACTGATTATTTTTTATGCTAATGTTAATTAAGATAATTTTTTCTTTTAAAAAATTGTTGAAAAAATAATTTATTTATCTTTATTTTTTTGAAAGGAATATTAATATTAAAAAGTGAAAAAAATTATTCAAAAAGAATTAGTTTTATTTTTTGCAAAGAGTTTGTTTTTTTTGTTAGCTGGTTTATCATGTTTTTATCCAAAAATTTTTAAAATTGGACCTTTTCAAATATATAATCTTCTTTTAGGAATTTTTATAATTTTGATTAATTATTTTTTGGTTTTTACCAATTTTAAAAGAAATTTAGGATTTATGAAATTTTTATTTCTTTTTGAAAACATTTTTCTTATTTTAATTTCTTTTGGTTTTATTATTCATTCTTTTTTAGAAAATAAATATCTTAAAATTATATTTTCTTTTAGCGATATGGTTTATTATATATTAATTGTACATAGTATAATTCAACTTTATATATCTTATTTTGAAAAAAATGATTTTTTTCCTTTATCTTTTCAATTTATTTTATATATAGCTTTATTAAGTATAAGTTTTTATCTTTTAGGTAGAAATGTTGATATTAACAATGTCATATTGAATGTTTTATCTGCTTTATTTTTTTGTTGTTTTTATTTTTATTTATTTATATTTTTTAAAAAAATAATTGTTTTGAAGGAAATAAATAAATTTGAAAAAAATAAAAATTTTAAATAATAAAAAATAATAAAAAATAAAAAAAGAAGGAGTTCTAAAATGTCTGATTTAATAAAAAAATTTAAAAAATTAACAATGTTAAATGCTGTGCCTGGGCAAGAAAGTTCAGTTCGTAATTTTATTAAGGAAAATATTGAAAAAACTGTAGATAAAATTGAATATGATAACTTAGGAAGTATAAATGTTTTTAAAGGTAATAAAGGACCTAAAATTATGTTAGCAAGTCATATGGATGAAATAGGGGCGTGAAATGATTCTTAATTATTAGTGATTTAACGCATCACGAACATAATGATAATGTGTTCCTTCGTGTTCTTGGCTTTTGAAACGAAAGAATCGAAAGTTACAGCAAAGAATAAAAGCGGGTTGAGGAGAAATTCATATCCAATAAGATTACGCAAGAAGAATGACTCACAAGGATAACCTTTATAAAAAAAGGCTAAATGCAACAAACGGAGTAATTATTCAACTTAACAGAAATGAATTGTAACTGTTAAACAAAGTTATTTGAAAATTTAATATTTGGTTTTCAAAATTATCAGTTTTTTGATAAAAAAACATCATAGGGTTATCTAACCTAACTTTGAACCTACCTTTTTAGAAAAATTTTTTCTTCAATGTTATATAGATTGAGGAATTAATTATAAAGGTCTGCATACCTAAATGAGTCGCGTAGATAATTAGAGTAACTTCGATCTTCCTAAACTTCTCTTAGAGAAAAGCATTCTCTGAAAAAAAACACAGAACAGACTGTGGAAGCAAGGAAAAAGCAGAATCATAGTAGTCGTGAAAAATTCAAAGCTTCTTTTGGAAGAAAGAAGTGGACTGACTCACCAAGGCAAAGGATAATAACCTTTACAAGGCGAAAGAGGAAAAACAAGTTTTTAAAAAAACTTGTTTAACCGCCGAATGCTTGGAAACTTGCTTGTTCGGTGGTGTGAGGGGCTTAGATTAATATCTAGTAAATAGAAAAACGGTCTAATTCTATCTCGATGATTGATTATAACTGAAATAACACCAGAAGGTTTTGCTAAATTTCAAACTTTAGGCGGTTGGATGAGTATAGTAATGTTAGCTCAGTTATGGCAAATTCATACTAACAAAGGTGTTTTATTTGCTGTAACAGGCGCTAAACCTCCGCATAATTTATCTATTTCTGAGAGAAAACAAAATCCTGATATTAAAAATCTATTTTTAGATTTAGGAGTAAATGATAAAAAAGAAGCTGAAAAATTAGGTGTACGAATAGGAGACATGGTTACTCCTTATACTGAATTTAGAACTTTAGGGAATTCTGATTTTTTGTTATCTAAAGCCATAGATAATAGGGTTGGTGTTCTAATAGTTTTAGAATTATTAAAATTATTAGATAATAATCCTAATATTTTTATTGGTTCTTTTACAGTTCAAGAAGAAGTAGGATTAAGAGGAGCAATTACAAGTGCTAATAAAATAAAACCATCTATAGCAATAGCTGTAGATACTAGCGTTGCTGATGATGTTCCTGGAGATAAAAATGTTTCTGAAAGAGTATTAGGTAAAGGCCCGCAATTATCTATTTATGATTCTGGTTTAGTAGCTCATAAAGGATTAAGAAATTTTGTTATTCAATTAGCTAAAGAAAATAATATTCCTTTTCAAGAACCAATTCCTACAGGTGGTCAAACAGATGCTTCTGCTATTCATCTTCAAAACGAAGGAGCTGCTTCTATTGTTGTTAGTGTTCCAACTCGTTATATTCATTCTCATGCTTCTATTGTTCATAAAAAAGATATTGACAATACTATAAAATTATTACTTTTATTAGTGCAAAAATTAGATGATAAAAAAGTAGAAGAGATTTTGTTTAATTAAAAAATTAAATTTTATTTATATTTATATTAATTATTATGAAAAGAGGTTTATATTTATGAAAAGAACATATCAACCAAGTAAAATAAAAAGAAAAAGAACTCATGGTTTTAGAAATAGAATTTCTACTCAAGGCGGTCGTAATGTTTTATCTTCTAGAAGAAGAAAAGGTAGAGTTAAGTTAACTGTTTAAAAATTTTAATTTTTCAATTAATTTTTTTAAAATTAATTATTTTTTATCTTTTTCTTTCTTTTTTATTTTTTTATGCTAAATAATTTTTTTTATAAAAATAAAAAATTTTTTCTTAAATTTATTTAATTAAAAAAATAATTTAAAATTTATTTAATTATTTTTTTAAAAATTTTTTATATTTTTTATAATTTATAATTAGGCAATTTTAAAAAAAGGTATTATTTTCAAAATGAAAAGAAAGTTTATTTTAAAGAAAAAAAAAGAAATAAATTTTATTTTTAAATTTAACAAATGTGTGAGAAATTATTTTTTTTTATTATATTATGTTGTTGATACTGATTTAGATTATTTTAGATTTGCCTTGAGTATTGGCAAAAAATATGGCAAATCACATGAAAGAAATTTAATTAAAAGACGTTTAAGAATGATTATTCATGAAAATTCTTCTTTTATAAAAAAAAATATTTCTTTTGTTATTGTTATTAAACCTGTAGCTAAGCAATTGAATTTTTTAAATTTGAAAAAAAATGTTTTATTTTTATTAAAAAAATCTTTTTTAATTAATCTTCAAATTAAGGACTAAATATATAAAATATGAAAAATAATATGGTTATACATTTTTTTAAAAAATTTTTATTTATTTTCTTTTTAACTTTTATTTTAATATCTATTACTAAGATGTTTACTGTTAAAACAGAAAATCATAATGAATGGATTAATGAAGAATTTAAAATTGTTTTTAATGATAAATTGGATTCTGTAAAATTAAAAGAATTAATTGATGCTTCTACAATAATTTCAAATAATAAAGAAAAAATTGATGTTCAAAAATATATTTTAGAAGAATATCAAAAATATTTAAGTATATTTAAATTTGATATAAATAGTAAGACTAAAGATATTAGAATTCAACATATAACAAGTGATTATTTGGATGATTTAACTTTAGATGAAAAAAATCATATTGTTTTACATTTTTTTGCTAATTTAAATTCTATTTTGAATGGTCAAGAATATTATTTTTCTTTTAAAGGAAATGATTTTTTATTAAGTTCAAAAGATAAATTAAATAAAGTTAAAGAATTTTTTAAGATAAAAATAGGAACTAATAGACAATATATTCAAGAATTAAAATATAATAATAATAATTCTCTTTTTAATATATCTAAAGTTAAAGTTTCTAGAACCATTGAAAATGGAGAAAATGTAAATAAATTTAAAACAATTGAAGATAAAAATTTTAATTCTTTGTCTATTTTCTCTAATATCGAAGATAAACAAGAAGTTCCGAATTATAAGTATAATGAATTAATAAGAGAAAAAAAAACAGATCAAAATGTTAATTTTTTATTCTTAAAAGAAAAAAATAGTGATGAAAAATTATTTTTGAAAGTTTTTATAGATGATGAAGAAAATTTACCTATTCAATGGTCTTCTAAAATTAAATGGAATTATGGTTTTGGATGGGGTTATATTTGGAATGTTTTAATTGTTTTTATTGGATTCTTTTTGTCTTTTTTTTCTACAATATTTTCAAGTTCCGAAGGTATTTTTTTTGGAAATTTAGGTTTAGGTATAATTTTGACTACTATTCTTATTAGAACTTTATCTTGGCCTATTTATACTAAAACTAGTACTTTTTCTTTAAATATGAGTTTGATGCAGCCTGAAATTGATAAAATTCAAGAAAAATATTCTTTAAAAAAGGATCCTGAATCGATACAGAAAATGCAAGCAGATATTTTTAAAATTTATAGGAAATATAATTTTAATATATTTGGGGTTTTTGTGTCTTTTTTGCAAATGCCTATTTTTATTGCTATGTTAAGAACATTAAATCGTTTTCGTGTTCCTGGAGGTATTTTTAAACTATACACTTCTAAGCCATTTTTAAATTTTATATATCTTGATGAATTTTCTACTAATAATAGTATTTATACTAAGATTTTTTTATCTTTATTTGTTGGTATTACTATGTTTGTTTTAAATTATGTTAGTTTTCAAAAATCAGATTTTTTAAAGAAAAGTAATAAAATTTTAACTGCTGAACAAGAATTGAACAAAAATAAACAGGAAAAAACTATGAAATTAATTAGTTATTTCATGATTATTTTGATGACATTAGCATCATTTAAAGATTCATCTTTATCTGTATATTGGATAGTTGGTAATATTTATACTTTATTTCAAACAATAGTTAATCGTAAAATAATGAAAAAAAAATATTATTCTTTAAAAAAAGTTTTTTAATAGTTAAAAATTAAATTTAAAAAAATAAATATAATTATTTTTCAAATATGAAAAATAATTTATTTATTTTTGTTTAAAATTTTTATAATTTTTTTAATATTTATTTTTTTAAAAAAAAATAAAAAAAATTTAATATAATTTAATTTTTTTTATATAAATATGTTAAACTAGATTAGTAAGAGTTTGATTTTGTATGAAAATAATTTTTTTATTGTGTTAGTTATTTTTTTTTAACTAAAGTAGAAAAATTAAAAATCAAATATTTATATTTTTTTGATTTTGTTTTTTATAATTTTAATGTTTTAGGAGGGGTAGCGAAGTGGCTAAACGCATCAGTCTGTAAAACTGCTCCGTAAGGTACGGTGGTTCGAATCCACCCCCCTTCACCATTTTATAATTATAAAATTTGTTGAAGTTAAGAAATTTTTTTATCTTAATTTTAATTCTTTGAAAACTGAAGATGATTTTTTTAATTAAAAAAATTTAAAATACTTTTTTGCAAAAGTATTACATATAAAAAAATGTATTTCATTAAAATTAATTACTAAATGTTATTTAATTTTAATTTAAAACTTTATTATTAAAATTAAGAGTTTGATCCTGGCTCAGGATGAACGCTGGCGGCGTGCTTAATACATGCAAGTCGAACGGAAATCTTTTAGAGAAATCTTTTAGATTTTAGTGGCGAACGGGTGAGTAACACGTAAGCAACCTGCCTTTAAGACGAGAATAACAATTGGAAACAGTTGCTAAGGCTGGATAGGAAATAAAAAGGCATCTTTTTATTTTTAAAAGACCTTCTTCGGAGGGTATGCTTAAAGAGGGGCTTGCGTCACATTAGTTAGTTGGTAGGGTAATGGCCTACCAAGACGATGATGTGTAGCTGGACTGAGAGGTTGAACAGCCACATTGGGACTGAGACACGGCCCAAACTCCTACGGGAGGCAGCAGTAGGGAATTTTCGGCAATGGAGGAAACTCTGACCGAGCAACGCCGCGTGAACGACGAAGTACTTCGGTATGTAAAGTTCTTTTATTGAAGAAGAAACAATAGTGGAAAAACTATCTTGACGTTATTCAATGAATAAGCCCCGGCTAACTATGTGCCAGCAGCCGCGGTAATACATAGGGGGCGAGCGTTATCCGGAATTATTGGGCGTAAAGGGTGCGTAGGCGGTTTAATAAGTCTCTAGTTTAATTTCAACGCTTAACGTTGTCCTGCTAGAGAAACTGTTTGACTAGAGTGAGATAGAGGTAAGCGGAATTCCATGTGTAGCGGTAAAATGTGTAAATATATGGAGGAACACCAGAGGCGTAGGCGGCTTACTGGGTCTTTACTGACGCTGATGCACGAAAGCGTGGGGAGCAAACAGGATTAGATACCCTGGTAGTCCACGCCGTAAACTATGAGTACTAAGTGTCGGGGTTAAACTCGGTACTGAAGTTAACACATTAAGTACTCCGCCTGAGTAGTACGTACGCAAGTATGAAACTTAAAGGAATTGACGGGATCCCGCACAAGCGGTGGATCATGTTGTTTAATTCGAAGATACACGAAAAACCTTACCAGGTCTTGACATACTCTGCAAAACTATAGAAATATAGTGGAGGTTATCAGGGATACAGGTGGTGCATGGTTGTCGTCAGCTCGTGTCGTGAGATGTTAGGTTAAGTTCTAAAACGAGCGCAACCCCTGTCGTTAATTGCCAGCACGTTATGGTGGGGACTTTAGCGAGACTGCCAATGAAAAATTGGAGGAAGGTGGGGATTACGTCAAATCATCATGCCCCTTATGATCTGGGCTACAAACGTGATACAATGGCTATTACAAAGAGTAGCTTAAACGCGAGTTTTTGGCAAATCTCAAAAAAATAGTCTTAGTTCGGATTGAAGTCTGCAACTCGACTTCATGAAGTTGGAATCGCTAGTAATCGCGAATCAGCATGTCGCGGTGAATACGTTCTCGGGGTTTGTACACACCGCCCGTCAAACCACGAAAGTGGACAATACCCGAAAGCGATAGCCTAACTGCGCAAGCAGAGGGAATCGTCTAAGGTAGGGTCGATGATTGGGGTTAAGTCGTAACAAGGTATCCCTACCGGAAGGTGGGGATGGATCACCTCCTTTCTAAGGAAATTTTTAAAATCATCATCTTCAGTTTTGAAAGACTTAAATTAATTTAAAAAAATAAGTTTTTCTTTTTCATTAATTATTCTTATAGTATTTAATTTTTTAAGGGCCTATAGCTCAGTTGGTTAGAGCACACGCCTGATAAGCGTGAGGTCGGTGGTTCAAGTCCATTTAGGCCCACCAGTCTAAATGAACTGAAAATCAAAAAAAAGTTCTTTGAAAAGTAGATAAACAACGTAAATTCTCAAAATAATGAAGAAAATAAGGGCGTACAGTGGATGCCTTGGCACTAAGAGCCGATGAAGGACGCAATTAACGGCGATACGTCATGGGTAATTGTAAATAAATGAAGATCCATGAATTTCCGAATGGGGAAACCTACTATAATAAACTTATAGTTTTTTTGATGTTAAAGTCAAAAAAGGGAACGCAGTGAACTGAAATATCTAAGTAACTGTAGGAAAAGAAAGTAACAACGATTCTGGTAGTAGCGACGAGCGAAACCGGAAGAGCCTGATACGAATTACTAGTTATAAAATTTTAAAAAACTCGAAGTTTTTGGAAAGAAACATCAAAGAAGGTTATAATCCTGTAGAGGTAATTTAAAATCTAGCGTATCAAAAAGTACGGCGAGACACGAGAAATCTTGTCGGAATATGGGAGGACCATCTCCTAAGGCTAAATACTCCTTAGTGACCGATAGTGAACTAGTACCGTGAGGGAAAGGTGAAAAGAACCCCGGGAGGGGAGTGAAATAGATCCTGAAACTGTATGCCTACAATTAGTCAGAGCTCGTTAATGAGTGATGGCTTGCCTTTTGCAGAATGAACCGGCGAGTTATGATATAGAGCAAGGTTAAGTTTTGAGGAACGTAGCCATAGCGAAAGCGAGTTTTAATAGAGCGTTTAGTTGTATGTCATAGACCCGAAACTGAAGTGAGCTAGCCATGAGCAGGTTGAAGTTTAGGTAAAACTAAATGGAGGACCGAACCAGGACACGTTGAAAAGTGTTTGGATGACTTGTGGCTAGGGGTGAAATTCCAATCGAACTCAGAGATAGCTGGTTCTCCCCGAAATAGCTTTAGGGCTAGCGTTGATTATAATTTTTTTTGAAGGTAGAGCACTAAATGAGTGATGGTTCCACCTCGGGATACTGACCTCAATTAAACTCCGAATGTCATTAAAATAAAATCAGCAGTCAGACTATGGGTGATAAGGTCCATAGTCAAAAGGGAAAGAGCCCAGACCGTCAGCTAAGGTCCCTAAATTAATGTTAAGTGGAAAAGGAAGTGAAGATGTTCAGACAACTAGGAAGTTGGCTTAGAAGCAGCCATCTTTTAAAGAGTGCGTAATAGCTCACTAGTCAAATGACTTTGCACCGAAAATGTACCGGGGCTAAAACATTATACCGAAGCTACGGATAAAAATATTAAAATATTTTATATGGTAGGGGAAGCGTTCTGATTTCAGTGAAGTCATAGCGTAAGCAGTGGTGGAGAGATCAGAAGTGAGAATGCCGGTGTAAGTAACGAAAAGATAGGTGAGAATCCTATCCGTCGAAAACCCAAGGTTTCCAGGGGCAGGTTCGTCCTCCCTGGGTTAGTCAGGTCCTAAGATGAGGAAGAAATTCGTAGTCGATGGCAAGCAGGCTAAAATTCCTGCACTAAAAAAACAACTGATGGAGGGACAAAGAAGGATAAGCACGCCTTTTATTGGATTAAGGTAGAAGAACCAAGTTTGAGAAAATAGGCAAATCCGTTTTCTTATTCCAAAAAATGAGGTTTGAAGGTAAAGTGACTGATTTCATACTTTCAAGAAAAGCTTCTAGGGTTAATTGTTTTTTTACCTGTACCGTAAACCGACACAGGTGGGAAGGTAGAGTATACTAAGACGCGCGAGAAAACTCTTGTTAAGGAACTCGGCAAAATGACTCCGTAACTTAGGGATAAGGAGAGCTTTTATTTCAAAAGTAAAAGCCGCAGATAATAGGCCCAAGCGACTGTTTATCAAAAACATAGGTCTCTGCTAAACCGTGAGGTGATGTATAGGGGCTGATGCCTGCCCGGTGCTGGAAGATTAAAAGGAGATGTTCGGGAAACCAAAGCATTGAATTGAAGTCCCAGTGAACGGCGGCCGTAACTATAACGGTCCTAAGGTAGCGAAATTCCTTGTCGGGTAAATTCCGACCCGCACGAAAGGCATAACGATTTGGGCGCTGTCTCAACAAGAGTCTCGGTGAAATCAAATTACCGGTGAAAATGCCGGTTACCCGCGACAGGACGAAAAGACCCCATGGAGCTTTACTGCAACTTAATATTGAATTTGGAAAACTCATGTACAGAATAAGTGGGAGACTATGAATTTAAAACGCTAGTTTTAAAGGAGTCGCCTTTGGGATACCACTCTTGGGTTTTTTAGCTTCTAACCTACACAAGTGTATTGTGAGGGACAGTGTTTGGTGGGCAGTTTGACTGGGGCGGTCGCCTCCTAAAGAGTAACGGAGGCGTTCATAAGGTTCCTTCAAAATGGTCGGAAATCATTTCGAGAGCGTAAAGGCATAAAGGAGCTTGACTGCGAGACATACAAGTCGAGCAGGGACGAAAGTCGGACTTAGTGATCTTACGGTACCGCATGGAAGGGCCGTAACTCAACGGATAAAAGCTACCCTGGGGATAACAGGCTTATCGCTTCCGAGCGTTCACAGCGACGAAGCGGTTTGGCACCTCGATGTCGGCTCATCGCATCCTGGAGCTGGAGAAGGTTCCAAGGGTTGGGCTGTTCGCCCATTAAAGCGGAACGCGAGCTGGGTTCAGAACGTCGTGAGACAGTTCGGTCTCTATCCGTCGTGGGCGTTGGAAATTTGAAAGGAACTGTCCCTAGTATGAGAAGACCGGGATGGATATACCTCTGGTGTTTCAGTTGGTTCGCCAGAGCCACAGCTGAGTAGCTATGTATAGAAGGGATAAACACTGAAAGCATCTAAGTGTGAAGCCTCCCTTAAGATGAGATTTCCCTATGAGAACCCTGAAAGACTATCAGGTTGATAGGCTAGAAGTGTAAGAATAGTGATATTTTCAGCTGACTAGTACTAATAGATCCATTGACTTTATTTTTTGAGTAAAAAACGTTTGTTTATCTAGTTTTGAAAGAACCTTGGTGATTTAGCTAAGGGGAAACACCTGTTCCCATTCCGAATACAGAAGTTAAGCCCTTACGCGCTGAAAATAGTTTTTATTTATAAAAGTGAAAATAAGTTTTGCCAAGGTTTACTTTGAAAAAAATAATTTATTTATTTTTTACAAATTTTTATATTTTTTATTTTGAATTTTTACAGACAGAGGATTAGCTCAGTGGGAGAGCGTCTGCCTTACAAGCAGAAAGTCGGGGGTTCAAATCCCTCATCCTCTACCACAAATCCATATTATTTTTTATATAAATATTTTTTGATTTGCCAAAATAGCTCAATAGGTAGAGCAACTGTGGGCGGAAAAGAGGCTTAATACAAAGTGGATTGACCAACCATACACAATATGATAATTTGTGGCAATATATAATCGGTTCTATCGACGAAAGAAGAGAGAATTAAAGCAGATTATAAAAGTTGAGAACGGACAAAGTAGTTTAGTCTAGGGACTCAGCAAATTGAATTGATTTATGGACAACCTCTGAAACGGGGCTAAAGGAAAAAAAATGGGGTAATCTCTACACTGAGAGAAAACTACACACATCTCTCATTCTGGAAGTCGTTAGTATAGACAGTTTACTTACGGTGTTATCAAAAAAAATCCAGAACCCGCCAAATCAAAACGGTATTAACGTAATCATGATAAATCATGAAAAATAAAATTGGTCATCCTTCCTAAGAATCAAATGGTAAGTATTAAAGTAACTTTCATATTCCTAAACTTCATATAACAAACTAAAATAGTTATATTAAACAAGGTGAACTTGGAAGCAAGGAAAAAGCAGAATCGTAGTAGTCGGAAGATATTCAAAACTATTGTTGGAATGCAATAGTACAATGACTTCCTAAAGAGAATGGGAAAACCATTTACAAGGCGAAAGAGGAAATTTTAATCGTTTTTAATTTAAAATTTTGATATTTTTTATTAAATAATCAATTTATATTGATAATTGAATATTAAATATAAATTTTAAATAAAATTTTTTCATATTTAATTTTTTCTATTTTTTAATAAATAAAAAAAATAGTTTCTTTTTTCACAAAAAAATCTTAATGTGAAATAAAAAATTTATTTATTTAATAAAAGAAAGCCAAATGAAAAAACGATTAATTTAACCGCCGAATGCTTGGAAACTTGCCTGTTCGGTGGTGTGGGGGGCTTACCTGTAAATAACCGTTATGAACGGTAAAACGCAGTAATTCTATCCCGATCTGTTAACCAGAGTGTCCTAGGTTCGATCCCTAGTGTAGGCGCCATTTTTTTATATTTTTACTTTATAAAACATAATATTTTTATTAAAAATTAAAAATATTTTTTAATTAACATTTTATTTTTAAAAGTAGTTTTGTAAGAAATTTTTTTTAAAAAAATATATTTAATAAAAAAATTAAGTTTATTTATATAAACCAACATTGAAAAGGAAAAATTAAATGAATTCGTATTTTTTTGAAACTATTTTTGAAAATAATCTGTTAACAGTAGAAATTAATAAACTTGCTAAACAATCTAGCGGAAATGTTTTAGTAAGGTATAAAGATACTGTAATTTTAAGTGTTTCAGTATTAGGAAAAAATGAAACTTTATTAAATTATTTTCCTTTAATGGTGATATATCAAGAAAAGCTTTATGCTGTAGGAAAAATACCTGGTAGCTTTTCTAAAAGGGAAGGTAAATTATCTGATCAAGAAATTTTAAATTCACGTCTAATTGATAGAACTATAAGGCCTTTATTTTCTCATTCTTTTAGGCAAGAAATTCAGGTAGTTAATACTGTTTTGAGTAGTGATGATGATTGTAATAATGAAATATTTGCTATTTTAGGTAGTTCTTTATCTTTGATTCTTTCAGAAATACCTTTTAATGAACCTGTAGCAGGAATTTGTATTGGTAAAATTGAAGATAAATTTATTATTAATCCTGATTTGAAGCAAAAAGAAAAATCTGATTTTATATTAATATTATCTGGTACTAAAAATAGTTTAAACATGATAGAAGCTATTGCTAATGAAATATCTGAATCAGATTTATTAGAAGCTATGGTGTTAGGACATAAAAAAATTCAAGAACTTTGTATTTTCCAAGAAAAAATTAAAGAAAAAATAAATCCAAAAAAAATTATCATTCCTTTGCAAGATTCTAATATAGAAAACTTAAGTTCACTTATAGAAAAAAAATATATTTCTCGAATAAAAGATGTTTTACGTCAAAGTCACAATGATAAAATTAGTAAAAATGAATTAAATCTAAATATAGAAAAACTGAAAAAAGAAATTTTAGACAATTTTAAAAACAATAACATTTCAAAAGAATTAGATTCCAATTTATTTTTTTTAGAAAAAAATCCTAAATATTTTATTTTTATTGAAGAAATTTTTCATTCTTTAGTTAAAAAAGAAATAAGAAACATGATTATTAAAAATAAATTAAGAATAGATGGTAGAAAAATAGATGAAATTAGAAATATAAAAAGCGAAATTAAAGTTTTACCTCGAGCTCATGGTTCTGCCATTTTTACTCGCGGACAAACACAAAGTTTATCTGTCGTTACTTTAGGAACTTTAAGGGAAAGTAAGTTAATTGATGATTTAACTCAAGAAGAACAAAAGCGTTTTATTGTTCATTATAATTTTCCCCCTTTTTCTGTTGGAGAAATAGGAAGATATATGATGGTTTCTAGAAGAGAAATTGGACATGGTATATTAGCAGAAAAAGCTTTATCTTGTGTTTTGCCAACAGAAGATGAATTTCCATACACTATAAGAGTTGTTTCAGAAATTTTAGAATCTAATGGTTCGTCTTCTCAAGCTACTATTTGCGCTACTTCTATGGCTTTAATGGATGCTGGAGTTCCTTTAAAAAAATCTGTCGCAGGAATAGCTATGGGTTTGTTTTTTGATGAAGAAACAAAAGAATATGTTATTTTAAGCGATATTCAAGGATTAGAAGATCATACAGGAGATATGGATTTAAAAGTTTCTGGTACTGAAAAAGGAATTACTGCTTTACAGATGGATATTAAAATAAAATATTTAGAAATAGATATTTTAAAAGAATGTTTAAAAAGAGCAAAATTAGGTAGAATAGAAATTTTAAAAGAAATGAGCAAAATTATTGATAAACCTAAGAAAGATTTATCTTTATATGCTCCTAAGGTTAAAATTATTCACATCCCTATTCATAAAATTCGTGATGTTATAGGTTCAGGAGGAAAAATAATTTCTCAAATTATATCTAATTATGATAATGTTAAAATCGATATTGAACAAGATGGAAGAATTATAGTTATGCATCAAAATATTGAAATGGTTCAAAAAGCAGTTGATTATATTTTAGATTTAGTTAAAGAAGTTAAAGTAGGGGAATTTTATCGAGTAACTGTTTTAAAAATTTTAAGTGATAAATTTGGAAAATCATTTGGAGTTATAGTATCAATTTTTCCTAATGTTGAAGGATTTATTCATTTTACCAAAATGAATAATATAATTAAATTTAAAAAAATAGAAGATTTTATACAAAAAGGTAATAAATTATTAACAAAATGTATTAAAATCAGTGAAAAAGGAAAAGTGTTTTTATCTTTAGAATCTTTAGAAGAAAAATAAAAATATTTTTATTATTTTTATAAAGTTATAGATATTTTATTTTTTATAAAAATTTGTTAGAATATACTTGTTAAAGAATAATATAAGACGATCGAAGTTTAATTTTTTTCTTTTTCTTTTTATAAATAAAGATATAATAAATTAAGTTTAGGAAAGTCCATGGGGCGCGAAATGATGCCTAATTATTAGTGATTTAACGTATCACGAACATAATGATAATGTGTTCCTTCATATTCTTGGCTTTTTAAACGAAAGAATAAAAAGTTACAGCAAAGAATAAAAGCGGATTGAGGAGAAATTCATATCCAATAAGATCTCGCAAGAAGAATGACTTACACGGATAACCTTTATTAAAAAAAGGCTAAATGCAATAAACGGGGTAATTTTACTACTGAACAGTAATGAATTGTAACTGTTTATTGAAGTTATTTGAAAATTTAACATAGATGTTTTCAAAATTATCAATTTTATTAAAAAAAATTATAGGGCTAGTATTAACCCTAACTTCGAACCTACCTTTATATAAATGAAATGAAATTATTTATTTTTCAATGTTATATAGATTGAAGATTAAATTATATAAAGGTTTGCATACCTAAAGGAGTCGCGTAGATAATTAGAGTAACTTCGATCTTCCTAAACTTCTCTCAGAGAAAATTATTTTCTGAAAAAAAACACAGAATAGTCTGTGGAAGCAAGGAAAAAGCAGAATCATAGTAGTCGTGAGTAATTCAAAGCTTCTTTTGGAAGAAAGAAGTTAACTGACTCACCAAGGAAAAGGTTAATAACCTTTACAAGGCGAAAGAGGAAAAAGAAGTTTTTAGCAAAAAACTTTTTTAACCGCCGAATGCTTGGAAACTTGCTTGTTCGGTGGTGTGAGGGGCTTAGATTAATATCTAGTAAAGAGAAAAACGGTCTAATTCTATCTCGATTTAGCACATGTTAATAGGAAAAACATGTAATGTTTGTGTTTAAGGAAAAAATAACTTATAGTACTTAATTAAATTTTAAGTAACGGCTTTTTATATTCTAAAGACTTATTTATATGAGTTTATGAAATATAAAAAATAAAGTGCCACAGAGACGAGTTAATTAGAAATAATTAAGTGAAACGCGGTAAACCCCTCAAGCTAATAATCCAAAAAATGGTAGGAGCACGTAAAAGTTAACTTTTCCTTATATTTTTTTAGTTAATTTTTATGCTATTTTAGAAATAAAATAGAGAT
Organism: Texas Phoenix palm phytoplasma; assembly: GCF_005774685.2. Classification (GTDB taxonomy): domain Bacteria; phylum Bacillota_I; class Bacilli_A; order Acholeplasmatales; family Acholeplasmataceae; genus Phytoplasma. Next base: position 87,091 of record NZ_VBRA02000009.1, read on the forward strand.
AAATGATCGTCACTTGTTTTTATAAAAAAATACAAGTACAGAACATGGCTTATTAATGTTATTTTTTAACAATAGAATCTTTTAACAAGATTCTTTTTTTTATTTATTTTTTTTAATAAGTTTATGATTTTATTTATATTTTAAAAAATATATTCTTTCAACAGAATAAAATCATTTTAATAATATATGTTATAATAGAAGATAAATAATAAAATTTTTTAAATATAAATATTTAGAGATTTATATTTAATTTATTTTTTAAAGAAACAAATTAAGAGGTTTTTTAAAAAAACATGAAAAATAACGAAAATCAAATAGAACAGTATTATATTAGATTAAAAAAAATAGAAGAATTGAAAAAATTAAATATTGAACCTTTTAATAATAAATTTATTAAAAAAAATAATATTTTAGATATTTTAAATAAATATAATAATTTTAGTTTTTCTCAATTAGAAGAAAATAAAATTTTAGTTTCCGTAGCTGGCAGAATTATTTTAAAAAGAATTCAAGGTAAAGCAGGTTTTTTGCAATTACAAGAATTTGATGATTCTATTCAAATTTATATAAATTCTAGTTTAGTTTCTGAAAAATCTTTTAAAATTTATCAAAATTCTGATTTGGGAGATATTATTGGAGTTAATGGTTTTTTATTTAAAACTAAAACTAATCAATTGACTATTAAAGTTTCTGAATTTATTCATTTAAGTAAAAGTTTAATGCCTCTACCAGATAAATTTAAAGGATTACAAAATAAAGAAATAATTCGAAAAAAACGTTATATTGGTTTAATTATGAATTCTGAAATTAGAAAAATTTTCGTTATGCGTAGTAAAATTATTAAATTTGTACGAAAATTTTTTGATGAAAGAGGTTTTTTAGAAGTTGAAACTCCTATTTTAAATTCTTTTTTAGGTGGAGCTGCTGCTAAACCTTTTAAAACATATCATAATGCTTTAGAATCTGATTTCTATTTAAGAATAGCTACAGAAATTCCATTAAAAAAACTAATTGTAGGCGGAATGAATGCTATTTATGAAATTGGTAGAGTTTTTAGAAATGAAGGTGTTGATGCTTTTCATAATCCGGAATTTACCACTTTAGAAGCTTATTTATCGTATTCAGATATGCAAGGAGTTATGAAATTAACAGAAGAATTTTTTAAGGATGTTTGTAAAAATATTTTAGGAACTTTAGAATTTTATTATCAAAATAATATGATTAATTTTAAAAAATTTTACAAATATGATATGATAGAAATTATTAATCAAAAAACAGGTATTGATTTTTCTCAAAACAAAAACATAGAAGAATGGAAAAAATTAGCAATTGAAAATGATATCGAACTTAAACCTTTTTATAAAAAAGGACATATTATAATTGCTTTTTTTGAAAAATTCGTAGAACATACTTTGATACAACCTACTTTTATTTATAATTTTCCTATAGAAGTTAGTCCTTTATCTCAAGTTAATATTAATAATAATTTTTTTTCTGATAGATTTGAATTATTTATATCAGGAAAAGAGTTTGTCAATGCTTTTAGTGAATTAAATGATCCTATTGAACAAAAAAAACGTTTTCAAGACCAATTATTACAAAAACAATTAGGAAATGATGAAACCGAAGATTTAGATAAAGAATTTTTAGAAGCTTTAGAATATGGAATGCCTCCTACTGGAGGATTAGGAATAGGAATAGATCGATTAGTTATGTTATTGACTAATACTTCTAATATAAGAGATGTTATTTTATTTCCTCATTTTAAAAATAGTAATAAAATATAAAAAAAATATTTTCTATATTTTTTTTAATTAAGTTAATTTATTAATTATTTTATTTTTATATTTATAATTATTTTCTATAATAACAAAAACTTAAAAATGAAAAATAAAATTTTGTTTTTGTTTGTATATTTAAAAAAATAATATATTTGAGTTGAGGTTTTTAATGACAGGTGTTTTTTATCTTCAAAGTTATTATAGTATTTTAAACAGTATGAATTCTTTAGAATCTCTAGTAAAAAAAGCAAAAGACAATTTATATGATTTTGTAGCTTTAAGTGATAATGAAAATTTATATGGAATGATTAACTTTTTAGAATTATGTAATAAATATAAAATAAAACCTATATTAGGTATAAAAATTAAAATTAATTTAAGTGAAATTTTATCCCAAGACAAAAATATTGGTATTTTAATTTATGCAATGAATGATATCGGACTTAATAATTTAATTCAAATTTCTAATATCATTAGAACTTCAAATAATAAAATAATTGATTTAAAAACATTAAAATCTTTTCAAGAAGGTCTTTTTTTTGTTTTATCTAATATAGATTTTGTTTTATCTAATATATTAGATTTTAAATTTATAAACAAAATTTTTTATAAATTGCAAAAAGAACTTAATAATTTTTTTTTCGGATTATCATTACAATCTAGATGGTTAAAATTTTTATCAAATAATTATTTTTTACCATTAATTAAAGAATTAAATATTCAAATTGTTCCTACACATAAAACTAATTTTTTAGAAAAAGATGAAGAATTGTGTTATGAATTATTGATTCATTTATCAAACGATTATGATAATTTATCAAAAAATAATTTTTTAGAAGATGAAGAATTAAAACAAATATCAAACCCAACTAATTTAGAAAATTGGTGTTATCAATTTTTGAATAAAAAACAAATTGAAGAATATTATAATGAATATTTTAGTAATCAAGAGTATTGTTATTTATTTTTAGATTTAAAAAAATTTTTAAATTCTGTTAAATATTTAAAAATTTTTCCTTCTAAGTTTTTTTTACCTAAATTTAGAAATTATAATAAAAAAAAAGCTATTCAAAAATTAAAAGAAATTTCTTATGATTTTTTATTAGAAAAAAGAAAAAATAATAATTTTGATTTTGAATTATATAAAGATAGAATAGACAAAGAATTAAAAATTATTGAAGAAATAGAATATCAAGATTATTTTTTGATAGTTTATGATTTAGTTTCTTATTCTAAGAAAAATAGTGTTTTAATAGGTCCTGGAAGAGGTTCTTCTTCTAGTTCTTTAGTATGTTTTTGTTTAGGAATTACTGAAATAGATCCTTTAGAACATAATTTATTATTTGAACGTTTTTTAAATAATCAAAGAAAAAAAATGCCAGATATTGATTTAGATTTTCCTGATAATAAAATAAAATTTATTTTGAATTATATTTTAAAAAAATATGGCGAAAACTTTATAGCTAATATAGTTACTTTTAATACTTTTACTATCAAATCTTTTGTTAGGAATTTGAATTATTTTAAAGGAAAAATAAATTTAAATTTTTTAAAAAAAATTAAAAATAATATAAATAAAATTAGTAATCGATTTGTAGGAATTCCTCATTTTACAGGAACTCATCCTGCAGGAATTGTTATTAGTGATAAGAATTTATTCGAATATTGCCCTATTCAGAAAAACCCTATAATAAATTCTTCTTTTTTGTATCAAACGCAATTCGATGTAAAACAATTATCTAAAATAGGTTTGTTAAAAATTGATTTATTAACTTTAAAAAGTTTGAATTTAATTGATAAAATTTTAAATAAAATTAATAATAATAAACAAAATGTTTTTTGGAATCAAATTTCTTTATTTGATGAAGAAACTTATAAAATTTTAAAAAATAGCGACACTGATTATATTTTTCAGTTAGAGTCTTTTAGTGCAAAGAAGGTTTTACAAAAAATTAAACCTCAGAATTTTAAAGAATTAATAGCCGTTTTAGCTTTAAATAGGCCAGGACCTATTAATTATTTAAATGAATATTGTTTTAATAAAGAATTAAAAAAACAAAAATTTATTCATTCTTCTATTGATTTTATTTTAGAAGAAACTTATGGTATCATTTTATATCAAGAGCAAATTATGCAAATAGCTATTTTTTTTGCTGGTTATAGTTTAGGTGAATCAGAAATTTTTATGAAAAAAATAAGCGATTATGATAATTTAAATTTAGTTAAAAAATCATTAAAAAAAGAATTTATTCGTAAAAGTATGTTAAATAATCATAGTTATGAATTATCTTATAAAATTTATGATTTTATATGTAAATTTTCTAATTATACTTTCAATAAAAGTCATAGTTCATCTTATTCTTTAATTAGCTATAGAATGGCTTATTTAAAGTCTAATTATTTTAATATTTTTATTATAGTTATATTGAATGATTATATAAAAGATATTCAAGAGACCAAAAAGATATTAATTCAATTAAAATATAAACGCAAATTCATTTTACTTCCTAATATTTTAGAAAGCGAACATGAATACAAATTTTATGAAGGAAAAATCTTATTACCTTTGACTTTGATTAAAAATTTAAGTGAAGAAATTTGTTCTTTAATAGTTCAAGAAAGAAAAAAGAAAAAATTTCAAAATTTTTATGATTTTAAATTTAGATGTAAAAAATTTTTAGATAATGAATTATTAAGGAATTTAATATTTTCAGGCTCTTTAGATGTATTTGGTCTGAACAAAAAGACTTTAATTGAAGATTCTGATTTATCTTTTCTAGAACATGAAGAAAATTTATCTATTTACAAAAAAAATATTATTTATGAAGAATATGATTTGAAATATTTAAAACAAGAAAGTTTTAAAGTTTTTGGGTTGGATTTGTTTAATATTATTGACTGAAATTTTTTTTTATAAAACTTAAGGAGTTAAATTATGTTGGTTTTTTTTAATAAATTTTATTTTAAAAAAAGATATTTTTATTTTTTTATTTTTTTAATTAATGTTTTAATCTTATATTTTATTTTAAATTCTTTTATCGAAAGACAAATTTTTTCAGGAATTAATAAGATTGATTTTACTAATGTTTTTAATAAAGAAAAAATTGTTAATTTTCAAATAAATGATATTAGTGGCAAAGAAGAAACAATTGCCGGAATCAAGTCTATGTTATTAGGAGTTCTTTTTTTTATTAATTTTTTTGGTTTAAAACAAGGTTTAATAGGTATTAGTTTAGGAACTTTTATAGGTTCTTGTTTAGGTATTTGGATATCCATGTTGTTTCCTTCTTTTATTTATTTGTTTGAATTAATTTTTCGTTATATTTTTTTTTAAATATTTATAATTTTTTGTTTTAATTGAATGTGTAAATATAAAATAATTTTAAAAAAATTAATAAAGTGATAAAAATAGAAATGTTATTAAAAAAAAATATGTTTAAAATAAAAAAAGTTATTTTACAAAAAATTATAATTATTTCTTTTTTTGTTTCTTTGGCTATTATATCTGATTTATTTTCAAGTTTTTTTTTACCATTTCTAACTATTCCTTTTGGAGGTAAATTATTTAAAATTTCTTATATTATTCTTTATTTATCTGGCTTGTTTTTTAATTTCTCTGTTGGTTTTTTTGTATGTTTTTTTTATTCTATTTTTCATTTAATTAAAGCTTTTATTAGGATTTTATTAATTACTAGTAGTATAGTAAGATTATCTATTTTTGAATTTATTTTATCTTGTTTTTTAGATTATTTGATTCCTGATTTAATAATTAGTTTATCTAGTTTTTGTTGTTCTAATGAAAAAAATGATAATCAAAGTATTAATAAAAATATTTTATTTATTACTGCTATAATTAATATATTAAGGTTTTTATGTTTTTTTATATCTGGATATTATATTTATGCTTTTAAAATAGATTTAACTAATATTAGTAATTTTTGGAGTTTTTTGAAAATTTTTCCTCCTCAAGAATATTTATTTACTTATTGTTTTATTTATAATTTAATACCTTGTTTAGTAAGTTATATAATTGTTTGTTTTTTTATAATTTATTGCATTCCACAATTCAAAAATATATTTGATAAATATGTTACTTCTTATTAAAAGTTAAAAGTAAAAATTATTTTAATTTTTTTATATTTTTTTTTAACTAATTTAAAATTATTTTAAGAATAGGTATTTTTTTTATGTTTAAAAATGAAACTTACTTAATTATTTTATATTATAAATATTTTTTTATTGATGAACCAGAGAAATTTAAAAATGAACAATTTGATTATTGCAATAAATTAGGCCTTTTAGGAAGAATAATTGTTTCTAAAGAAGGAATAAACGGTACTTTATCTGGTTCTGAAAAAAATATTAATAAATATATAAAATATATGAAAAAAAGTGATTTTGGTTATGATATTGATTTTAAGAAAGATTTTTTTCATAAACATGTTTTTTCAAAACTTTCTGTTAAAGTAAGAGATGAGATAGTATCTTTAAAATTACAGGAGGATATTTTTCCTTATAAAGATAAACAATATTATTTAAAGCCAAAAGAATTTTTTAATATTTTAAATCAAAATGATGTTTTTGTTTTAGATGTTAGAAATAATTATGAATATAATTTAGGACATTTTCGTAACGCTATAAATCCTGATATTGAAAATTTTCGTTTTTTACCTAATTGGATAGAAGAAAATTTACATTTAATGAAAAATAAAAAAGTTTTAACTTATTGTACTGGAGGAGTTCGTTGTGAAAAAATTTCTTGTTTTTTGAAAAAAAAAGGTATTGATGAAGTTTATCAATTAGAAGGAGGAATTATAAAATATAGCCAAGATAAAGAATTAAAAGGTGAATTATTTGATGGTAAAATGTATGTTTTCGATGAAAGAATATCCACTGAAGTTAATAAACAAAAACATATAATAATAGGTAAAGATTTTTTCGATCAAACTCCTTGTGAAAGATATATTAATTGCGCTAATCCTAAATGTAATAAGCAAATTTTATGTAGTGAAGAAAATGAAGATTATTTTTTAGGCAGTTGTTCAAAAGAATGTCGTAAAGATGAAAACAATATTTATAAAACTAGAAAAAAAAGAAATATATAGTTTAAATAAAAAAAATTATTTTGACTTTTTTTAAAAAAAAAGCTAGAATAAAGATAGTTGTTTTATAAAATTATTCATATAAATCATATAAATATTATAAAAAAATATTATTTATATTAGTTTATTCTAATTTTTATATTATTTTATTTTAAATTAATTTAAATATAAATAAATAAAATAATATAATATACTAATAATAGAAATTCGGGGAAAATAAGATGTTCGCTATTGTTCAAAATGGAACAAAACAATTTAAAGTATTTTGTAATCAAGAACTTTTTGTAGATAGATTACCTATAAATATAGAAGAAGAATATATTTTTGAAAATATTTTATCTATAGAAGATGAAGAAAATAAAAAAACTATTATAGGAAAACCTTTTGTTGCTGGAGCAAGAGTAGAATGTAAAGTTGTTAAACACGGAAAAGCTTCTAAAATTATTGTTTTTAAATATAAAAAAAAGAAAAAATATCGTTTAAAAAAAGGACATAGGCAACTTTATACTAAACTTTTAGTTACTAGAATTATTTTTTAATATTGATAATATGATTAAATTTTTTTTTACTAAAAAAGATTATATAGAAATAATAAATATTAAAGGTCATTCTTTTTATGAAAATAAAGGCAAAGATATTGTTTGTGCTTCTGTTTCTACTTCTATAATTGTTACTTTAAATGCTATAGAAATATTAGATTTAAAAAAAAATGTTTTTTTTAAATTAAAAGAAGGAAATTTTTATTTAAAAGTTTTAAAATTTGATTTTATTGTTGATAAGTTATTGCTTAATTTAGAATATTCTTTAATGGAATTAAGCAAAAATTATCCTAAGAATTTAAAAAAAACCCAAATTAAAAACTTTTAATTTAATAAAAGAAAGGAATTATAATGTTAAAATTAAATATTCAATTATTTGCTTCTAAAAAAGGAGTTAGTGCTACTAGAAATGGAAGAGATTCTCATTCTAAAAGATTAGGATTTAAATTATCTGACGGACAATATGCATCTGCAGGTTCTATTATTTTTCGTCAAAGAGGTACAAAAATATTTCCTGGAAAAAACGTAGGAATAGGTAAAGATTATACATTATTTGCTTTAATTAATGGAATTGTAAAATATGAAAACAAGAGAATTAATAGAACAAAAGTTTCGGTTTATTTAAGTGATAAAAAATAAATTTATTATTTTTATAAAAATTCTAATAAAAGAAGAGTCTTTTAAATAAATGAATTTTATAGATGAAACTATTAATTTGGTTAAAGCGGGTAATGGAGGTAATGGTATAGTTTCTTTTCGAAGAGAAAAATATGTTCCTTATGGAGGACCTTCTGGTGGAAATGGCGGCAAAGGAGGTTCTGTTATTTTTATTGGTGATTCAGGCATCAATACTTTATTTAAATTACAATATCAAAAAAAAATAATAGCATCCAATGGTATTTGTGGTAAAAATAAAAATAAAAATGGTTCAAATGCTGCTGATTTATTTATTAAAGTCCCTTTAGGAACTGTTGTATATCGTTATAAAGCAAAAGAAAAAAAAAAAGAAATTATTGGAGAAATTTTAAATCATAAACAGCAATTACTTATCGCTTCTGGCGGAAAAGGCGGACGTGGTAATTATTCTTTGGCTAATTCTAAAAATAAAACTCCTTTTTACGCGGAAAAAGGAGATTTAGGAGAAAGTTTTTATATTAAAACTGAATTAAAAATATTAGCTGATGTTGGATTAATAGGAAAACCTAATGTTGGCAAATCTTCTTTAATTTCTTCAATTTCAAATGCTAATTCTAAAATAAGCGATTATGCTTTTACTACTTTAAAACCATTTTTAGGAGTTGTAAAATTAAATGATAGTTTACAAATTACTGTAGCTGATATTCCTGGTTTAATTAAAAATTCTTATTTAGGCAAAGGAATGGGTATTAGTTTTTTAAAACATATTGAAAGATGTAAAGTTTTAGTGCATATTTGTAGTGCTGAAGAAGATAATATTTATAAAAGTTATTGTCAAATAAATGAAGAATTAAAAAATTATAATGCCGAAATTATAAAAAAAAAAATAATTATTGTTGTAAATAAAATAGATATAAAAAATTCTAAAGAAAAGTTATTTTTATTTAAAGAAAAACTAAAAGAAAATAAAATAGAATTGAAAATTATACCTATTTCTGTTTTGAAAAAAATAAATTTAAATTCTTTAAAAAATGAAATGTTTTTTTGTTTAAAAAATCACAATAATAATTTATTAAAAAATAATGAAATTGATAAAGAAAAACAAGAGTACAAAATTTTTTCTTTAACGAAAAAAGAAAAAGAATTTCATATTTTTAAAGATAAACAAGGAAATTTTGTTGTAGAAGGAGAAAAGATTAATAAATTATTTCATCGTACGGATTTAAATAATCATGAATCATTGCAGAAATTTTCTTATATTTTAAAAAAAATGGGAGTTGAAGAAGCTTTAAAAAATCAAGGAATGACGCACAAAGATAAAGTTAAAATTTGTGATTATTTTTTTTACTTGGTTAAATAAACAAAACGAAAATTTTTATATATGTTACAAAATAATACTAAATATTCTCTTTTAAAACAGATAATATTAACATCTTTATTTTCTTCCTTTTCTATAGTATTAAAATTATTTGTTAATAAGTTTTTTGCTTCTTTTTTTTTCTTTTTATTTTTAAGAAAAATTTTTTTATTAGATTTTATAAGTTTTTTGCCTTTGGTTATAATTCCTTTATATGTTGAGAAAAAATATATTTCTTTTTTTGGTGTTTTTTTTTCTGAAGCAATTAGTTTTTTTTTAAGGCAATCAAAGTTTTTTTATAATCCTTTTTTGAGTTTTTTATATGCAATTTGTTGGGGTTTTTTACCTAGTTTATTTTTACAAAAAAAAAATTATTCTTTTTTAAAAACATATTTTATTTTTTATTTTCTTTTTGTTTTTTATTTTTTTACTTATTTTTTATTAAGTCTTATTTGGATAGATTTTTCTTTTTTTAATAAAAAAAACGGTATTTTATTTTTTTGTCAATTTAGTAGCGAAAGAATAAAATTTTTTATTTATATTAAATTTTTGTCTATATTTTTTATATCTTTTTTATTTACATATTTATTTTTAAAAATAAAAAAAAAATTAATTAACTTATATTAATTAATTTTTTTTTTATTTATATACTTGTATAATTCTATTATTATTAATGGTAAAATAGAAAAAATGGTAATAATTATGATATCTATTGAAGATAAATAATTTAATTTAAAGTTTTTTCTAAAAAAAGGAATTAAGAAAATAATTATTTGCATCAAAATACTAATTAAAAAACAATTTATTAAATAAAAATTACATTTAATTTTAAAAACAGATTTATTGCTTCTTATATTGAAAGAATGAAATAACTGAGAAATCGATAAAACCATAAATGCAAAAATTTGTCCATATTGATTATTATTTTTGTGAATTTTATAACCTATAAAACTAGCTATGAAAGTTAATAAACCTATCATCATTCCTTCTGAAAAAATTTTTAAAATTAATTTTTTATTTAATATAGGATTATTTATATTACGTGGTTTTTTTGACATTAAATTTTTTTCTTTTTTTTCCATTCCTAAAGCTATAGCTACTAAAGAATCTGTTACCAGATTAATCCATAATAATTGTAATGCGCTCAAGATAACAAAATTATTGTTAAAAAAAATATGACCTAAAAAAGTAGTTAATAATATAACTATTATTTCTCCTACATTGCAACTTAATAAAAATATAATACTTTTTTGAATATTATTAAAAATATTTCTACCTTCTTGAATAGCTGTTACAATAGTGCTAAAGTTATCGTCTGTTAAAATTATATCTGAAGCTTGTTTAGTGGCTTCAGTTCCAGTTATTCCCATTGCGATACCTACATTTGCTGCTTTAATGCTAGGAGCATCATTTACTCCATCTCCAACCATTGCTACTATATTGCCTAATTTTTGCCAAGTTTTAATAATTCTTAATTTATGTTTAGGATTTGTTCTAGCATAAACTTTAATATTTTTTATTTTATTTAAAAATTCTTTTTCTTCTAAAAGATCTAATTTTTCTCCTGTTATAGATAAATCTTTTTCTGAGTTTAAAATATTTAGTTGCATAGCAATATTATTTGCAGTTATTAAATGATCTCCTGTAATCATTATAGGTGTTATAAAAGCTTGTTTTAATTTTTTTATAGCTTGTAAGCTGTTTTTTTTAATAGGATCTTCTATACAAACTGTTCCTAAAAAAATAATTTCATTTTTTAATTTTTTTAAAATTTTTTCTATATCGTTATATTCTGAAAATATAAATTCATAATTTATTGGAATATAAGCAATTCCTAATAATTTATAACCTTCTTGAGCCATAAAATTAAAATCTTTTAATATGTATTCATAATTATTATTTTTTTTAATAATAATTTTTTCTTTTTTTTGTATTTTGTTTGAAAGTTTTAAAATAATTTCAGCAGCTCCTTTTAACAAAATATATTTTTTTTGGTTTTTTTTATTTTTAATTATAGTTAACATTAATTTTTTTTCATTATTAAAAGGAAATTCTTTAATTTTTTCATATTTTTTAAATATTTTATTAATGTTTATATTGAATAAATATAATAAATCTATAAAAGATTGATCTACTGGATCTGAAGCAATTTTTTTAATATTTATAATATTATTTTCGTTTTGAATAATATAATTGTTATTACATAATGCTCCAAAATGTATTAAATTTATTATATTTTCATTTAATAAATGGTTTTTTAATTTTTCTATAATAATATTTTCTTTAAAAAAATATATTTTTTTAATAGTCATTTTATTTTTAGTTAAAGTTCCTGTTTTATCTGTACAAATAATGCTTATAGAACCAAGAGTTTCTAAAGATTTTAAATTTTTAACTATTGCTTTTTTTTTTATAATTTTTTTTATTCCTAAAGCTAAAATAATATTTACTATTGCTAATAATCCTTCTGGTATTACAGCTATTGCTAGTGCTATAGATGATAATAAAAATTTTTTAACAATTAAAAAATTAATATTTTTATTTAAAAAATAATATTTAAATATATTTGATACAAAATCAACACTGATTAATATTATTATAAAAAAACTTAATTTTTTAGCTATTTTATCAATATTACGATCTAAAGGATTTTTTTCCTTTTTTGAATTTAAAATAAGTTTTGTTATTTTTCCTATTTGAGTATTCATTCCTGTTTGGAATACTACTCCTTTACCATAACCATGCAAAATAATTGTATTCATAAAAACAATATGTTTTTTATTTACAATATCATTTGACTCAGATGTTCTAAAAAAAAGATGATTTTTAATTACAGGTATTGATTCTCCTGTTAATATAGATTCATTTACTGTTAATTGATTTGATTCTATTAATCTTATATCTGCAAGAATTAAATCTCCTCTTTTTAAAAAAACAATATCTCCTATTAATAAATTTTCTTTTAAAATATATTTTATTTCGTTATTTCTTAAAACTTTCGCATAAGATTTTGTTTTTTGTTTTATTAAATTTAAAGAATTTTCTTTCTTTTTTTCATAAAAAAATCCTAAAAAAGCATTGATAAATATTATACTTAAAATTAAAATACTTTCGAATAATTCTTCTTTTTGCGAATTAATTATTCCTATGCAAAAAGTTATTATTGAAGATATTAATAATATATATACAAAAAAATTGTTTAATTGTTGTAATATTTGGTTTAAAAAATTTTTTTTTTTATTATTAATTAATTTATTAAATCCGTATTTTAAAAATTTTTTTTTTATTTGTTCTTCTGTTAAGCCTGTTTTAAAATTTGTTTCTAATTTTTTTTCTAATAATTTCATTTTTTTTTCAAAAGAAGATAATAAATTCATAAATGTTTTATTCTTTCTAAGAAGCATGATCACGCTATAATGTTTTTTTGAATAAAATATAAAAAAAATTAAAAATATAAAAAAAAAAAAATAAAAAAATTTAAAAAAATATTTTAATTTTTTATTATGCTAGGTAAATTTGGTAATTGAGTTATTTTAACTTTAGTTATTACTAAACCGTCATAAGTCAATCCTTTGAATTGCCAATTATTATATATTATTTCTATTTTTTCGTCGTTTTCTGGCATTTTTTTTAATTGTCCGAGTAAAAAACCACTTAATGTTTCATAATCATTTGTTGGTAAATTTATTTTTAAATTATCTTCAACTTCTGTTAAATGAGTTGTTCCTTTGATAATATATTCTTTATTAGAAATTTTTATAATTTGAACATTTTTTTTGTCATATTCATCTCTTATATCACCTAAAATTTCTTCAATTACATCTTCAATTGTAACTATCCCAGATGTTCCACCATATTCATCTACAACAATAGCTATGTGGTTTTGTTTTAATTTCATTTCTTTAAATAATTCGTTAATGTTTTGAAATTCCATAACAAAATGAGCTTTTCTTAAAAATTTTTTTATATTAAAATTTTTATCTTCGGCGGAAGAAAATTCTTTTGTTGTGTTTTTTTTATTTTCCCCTAATAATCCTTTAAAAAGATCTTTAACATGAACAATACCAATTATTTTGTCTATGTTTTTTTCATATACTGGAAATCTTGTGTATTTTTCTCGAGAAATAAAGGAAATTAATTCTTCTTTAGTGATATTAGAGTTAATAGCTACAATTTCTTTTCTATGGCGCATAATATCTGAAACTATTGTTCTATTAAAATCAAAAATATTCTGTATCATATTGTTTTCGTTAATATCAATAATTCCTGTTCTGTAAGAAGAATTTAATAAATATCTTAATTCATCTTCTCCTACTGAAGACTCTTTTTTGTTAGGATCTATACTTAATAAATATAAAATCATATTACTAATTGAATTTAAAAACCAAACTAAAGGTTTTGTGATGAAACAAACAACATTAAATAAATTTAATAATAAATTAGCTGTTCCTAATGGAAAAGTTAAAGCTATTCTTTTTGGAATTATTTCTCCTAAAATTATTGATAAAATTATTACAATTGCTTCAATTAAATATTTATCCCATGTAGAATAGTTATTGTTTTTAACAAACAAATAAGAATTTAAAATAGAACCTTGGAAAAAAGTTAAAATATGAATCATTACTTGAATAACAGTTAAAAATTTAGTTGGTTTTTCTTTTATTTTTTTTATTTTTAAAGCTTTTGGATTGTTTTTTTTTGTTTCTAAATTTATTTTATTTTCGCTTAACGAAACTAAAGAAATTTCTATAGAAGCAAAAAAAGCATTAAATAAAATTAAAAATATAATTATTAATATAACGACGGCGGGACTCACTAGAATTTATAACCTCTTATCTTTTTTATAAAATATAAGGTTATAATATTATTATTTTTACAATAATCGCTTATATTATCATTCTTCATATATTAATTTTTTTAATACCTTCCTTTTTAGTTTTTTAAGTTTATATTATAATATAATTATTTTTGTTTTTGAATATAAAATACATATTATCTACATACATTTTATCACATAATGAAAAAAAAACAAAATTATAATTTTTTATAAAATTGTCTTTTTTAGATTTTTTATTTTTTTGATAATTATGATTTTTATCAATAATAAAATAAATTTTTTTTATTCATTAATTAATAAAAAATTATTTTAAGTTAATTTAATATGCTCTAGCGAATAAAATAGTTTGATTAGCTTTTTTTTTTGTTACAGGACATATTTGAGTTATTAATTTTTCTTTCAATATTACTCTTGCAGTGGCTCCTGTTTCTTTTTTTATAATTTTTTCTGCTTCATTTTTAAATACACTCATTTTTACATAACCTGAATAATTTTTGATGTAATTTTTAAATTCTTCATAGTTTGTAGCTTTTTTAGTGTTTTGTTTTAAATGTAATAAAGCTTTTTCAAACATTTCTTTGTTTATTTTTTTTAATAAATTAGGAATAATAACTAATAAACTTTTTTCTAAAATAATTTTTTTTTCAAAATTATGTCTAGTAAAAATTGTAATTTCATTATTTATTAAATCGTTTTGTCCTATTTCTATTCTTATAGGGACTCCTTTTAATTCGTAGTGGCTAAATTTCCAACCAATATTTTTGTTTTGTTCATCTAAAAAAGTTCTATATTTTTTACTTAGTTTTTCGTATAATTTTTTAGATTTTTCTATTATTTCAGGATTTTTTAATTTTAAAGGGATAATAACTATTTGTATAGGAGCAAGAAAAGGAGGTAAAACTAATCCTTCGTCATCTCCATGAATCATTATTACAGCTCCGATTAATCTACTTGAAACACCCCATGAAGTTTGCTCTACAAACTTATTTTCTCCTTTAATATTTTGGAATTTTATTTGAAAAGCTTTTGAAAAATTTTGCCCTAAATAATGAGAAGTACCTGCTTGTAAAGCTTGTTTATCATACATTAAAGCTTCAATTGAAAAAGTTATTTCCGCTCCTTTAAATTTTTCTGATTCTGTTTTTTCTCCTGAAACAAATGGAATTGCAAGTAGTTTTTTTCCTAATTTTTTGTATAAATTTAATATATCAATACTTTCTTTTAAAGCTTCTTCTTTATTTTCATGAGCTGTATGTCCTTCTTGCCATAAAAATTCTTTACTTCTTAAAAATGGTTTGTTTGATTTTTCCCAACGTACTACGCTACACCATTGATTAAACAATTTAGGAAGTTCCCTGTAAGAATTTATTTTTTTTGAATAATAACGAGAAAATAATACTTCAGAAGTTGGTCTAATAATTAATTTTTCTGGTAATTTTTTTTCTCCTATTTTATCAATAATTATCATTTCAGGAGAAAAACCTTTAATATGTTCTTGTTCTTTTTTAAAAATATTTTCTGATAATAATAAAGGAAAATAAACATTTTGATGATTGCTTTTTTTTAAATTTTCGTTTAAAAATTTTTGAATTAATTCCCATATTGCATATCCATAAGGTAAATAAATAAAAAAACCTTTAACATCTGAATAATCAATTAGTTCTGATTTTAAACAAACATCAGAATACCATTGACTAAAATCTTTTTCTC
Source organism: Texas Phoenix palm phytoplasma (assembly GCF_005774685.2). Lineage (GTDB taxonomy): Bacteria > Bacillota_I > Bacilli_A > Acholeplasmatales > Acholeplasmataceae > Phytoplasma. The sequence goes on from NZ_VBRA02000009.1 coordinate 103,053, forward strand.
TAGAAATTACTTCTTTAACTAATTTTTTATTTTTCATTTATTTAAAATACCTTTTTATATTTTTTTAATTAATTTATATTAAAATTTTTTTATATAAAAATTTTAAATTTTTAATTATTTTTTTTTAATAATTTTTGAAAAATTAATTTTTGATCTATTTTTTCCCAAGAGAATAAATTATCTTCTCTACCAAAATGACCTTCTCTAGCAGTTATTTGAAAAATTGGTTTTGTTAAGTTTAATTTTTTTTTGATTCCTTCTGGGCTTAAGTCAAAATTTTTTTCAATTATTTTTTTTATTAAACTTTCTGAAACTTTATTAGTTTGGAAAGTGTTGATAAATAAACCTACAGGTTTTTCTATTCCTATGCAATATGATATTTGAATTTCACATTTATTACAAATTCCTGATGCTACAATATTTTTGGCTAAATATCTTGCCATATAAGCAGCAGAACGGTCGACTTTACTAGGATCTTTTCCGCTAAAACAACCTCCCCCATGTCTAATTTCACTTCCATAAGCATCTTGTATAATTTTTCTACCTGTTAAACCTGTATCTGCGTTAGGTCCTCCATTAGTAAAATTACCTGAAGGGTTAATGTAAAATTTAGTTTTTTCATTAATTAAAGATTTATTTATTACTTTTTTTATAATTTTATCCATAATTTCATTTTTTAATTTTTTAATTTGAATATTTTTTTCATGTTGAATAGAAATTATAATAGAATCTATCGATAATATTTTTTTATTATTGTTATCATAATTAAAAGTTATTTGAACTTTACCATCTGGTCTTAAAAAAGGTAAAATTTTTTTTTCTCTTAATTCTGTAATTTTAAGTGATAAATTTCTAGTTAAATAAAAACTTAGTGGTAAAAAAACTGGAGTTTCGTTTGTCGCATAACCAAAAATTACTCCTTGATCTCCTGCTGCTTTATTACGAACTACTTTATTAATTTCTTCAGATTGTTCATGTATTAAATTAATAATTTTTAAATCATCAAAAGAAAAATTTTCTTCTTTTCTATCATAACCTATTGTTTTTACTGTTTTTCTAATTATAGAATTAATTTTTTCTTGATTTATATCAAAATTAGTTTTTATTTCTCCTAAAACCATAACTGTTTTTTTAGTTACTAATGTTTCAATAGCTATTTTTGCTTCAGGATCTTTTTTTAAAAAATAATCTAATAAAGCATCCGAAATTTGATCTGCTATTTTATCTGGATGTCCTTTTGTTACTGATTCGGTGCTAAATTTTTGCAAAATAAAATCCCCCTGTGTATTTTATTTTATTTTTTTATAAAATTTTCAAAATATAAAATTTTATAAATTTATTGAATTTAATAAAAAAAGACTTTTTAAAAGTCTTTCTTTATTAAATTAATTAGAATTTAAATTAAATAAATATTTTTTAATTATTTATTAGTTTTTTTCTTCTTCTACTACTACAACATCCACAGCTTGTGGTCTGCCTTTAATTTCTCTAATTACAAATTCAACAGTTTCGCCTTTTTGTAATTGTTTAAAATTGCTGTCATGTTTATCATTGTTATTCGGCGAATTATATTCGTTTTTACTTCCTACAATTATAGATTTGTGATAACAAAAAATATCGTTTTGATCCCAAGTAGTCCATTCTTTTACTTGTTGGCAATTATCTTCGTTGTTAACTGGTTCTGTGATGTCAATTTCGATATCTATATCTATTCTGATAGGTTTTATATTTGTTATAAAACCAAAACCCATGTCAGATCTAAACCATTTTACACATCCAATAAATTTTTGTGGTTTTTTATGATGTTTATGTTTTTTATGTTCTTTATGTTCCATTAGATAAAAAATACTCCTACATTTTATAAAATTTAATTTAGTTTTTATAACCTTCTTAATTATATAATATTTATTTTAAAAATAAACATTTTTTGATGCTTTTTTTTTAAAATATAAAAAAATATATTTTTTTTAAAAAAAAAATAGATTCATAATATAAATTATGATAAACTAATTAGTGTTTACAGCTTTATATTTTGATATTTAAATTAAATTTTTTTTTATTAAAATAAAATAAACTGAATTAAAATATAAAATAAATAAAATAATTTGAATTTGAATAATTTTCAAAAATTTTATTAATTATAAAAAATTAACATAGAAAAATTAATTTTTAAATATTATAATTTAAAAATTTAAATATTGAAAATTATATGTGATTATAATAAACAATAAATCAATAAATATCAAAATATATATTTAATATTTAATTGTATTATTTATTTTTTATAATTATAAAATTTAAACTTTTGCGGATGTCGTATAGTGGTTATTACATGTGCTTGCCAAGCATAAAACGGGGGTTCGATTCCCCTCTTCCGCTCCATATTATATTGTTTTTTATATTTTTTTATATTTATAAAATTTTTTTGTATTTTAGTTTTAATTTTTCTTTTAAAATTTAAACTAATAATTTTATTTTAATTTATATTAATAAATAATGTTAAAATATTTTATTTTTTTTATTAAAAAAAATAAATTATAAAGTTTTTTTTATATTAATTAAATTCATTATAATAATATAATTTTATAATTTATTTTTTAAATTTTATTTTTTTTATTAAATTTTAAAATTAAAGTTTCTTATTAGGATAAGAAGGAGTAAATAAAATCTTTATGAAAATAATGTCTGTTAATGCTGGGAGTTCTTCTTTAAAATTTCAATTATTAAAAATTCCATCTGATAAAGTATTGTGCAAAGGTTCAATAGAAAAAATTGGTTCTAAAGATGCTATTTTTAATCTTTATTTAGAAAAAAATAAAAAAAAAGAGAAAATTTTATTTATTAATGATCATCAACAAGCTATTAAGATAATATTGGATAGTTTAATTGAAAATAAATTTATAAATAAATTAGAAGAAATAGAAGGCATAGGTCATAGGATTGTTCAAGGTGGAGAGATATTTAAAGAATCTGTTATATTGACTGATGAAAATATTTTAAAAATTGAAAAAATAAGTAATTTAGCTCCTCTTCATAATCCTTCTAATGTTTTAAGTATAAAATTATTTAAAAAAATTTTACCTAAAGTTTTTCAAGTAGGAGTTTTTGATACTACTTTTCATTCTACTATTCCAGAAGAAAATTTTTTATATGCTATTCCTTATGAGTTTTATAAAAAATATAAAATAAGAAAATATGGTTTTCATGGACTTTCTTATAATTATATTTGCCAAAGAATAGAGAAAATTTTAAATAGTAAAAAATTTAAAATTATTGTTTGTCATATAGGTAACGGCGTTTCTGTTACTGCTATTAAAGATGGAAAATCTATTGATACTTCTATGGGTTTTACACCTTTAGAAGGGGTTCCTATGGGAACTAGAAGTGGTAATATTGATCCTACTATTATTTCTTTTCTTTCTGAAAAAGAGAATAAAAATGTTGATGAAATTATAGATATTTTAAATAAAGAATCGGGTTTGTTAGGGGTTTCTGGAATTTCTAATGATGCAAGAGATTTAGAGAAAATGATCTCTCAAAATAATAAACAAGCTCTTTTAGCTTTTAAAATACAAGCAAAAAGAATAGTAGACTATATTTCTAGTTATTATGTTTTATTAAAAGGTGTTGATTTTATTATTTTTACAGCTGGAATAGGAGAAAATTCTTCTTTTGTTAGGAGTCAAATTGTTGAACGTTTAGAAATTTTAGGAATTAATTTGGATTCTGATTTGAATATTTCTAAAGAAAAAGGAGAAAGAATAATTTCTTCTAAAGAATCTTCTGTAAAAATTATGATTATACCTACAAATGAAGAAATTACTATTGCTAAAGAAGTGTTTAGATTAAGAAATAATAATATTTGATTAATTTTTATTATTTTTTCTTTTTCTTATTATTTTTTTATGTTTTATATTTATATTTTTTTAATAAATATAAAAAAGAATATAATATATATTTTTTGGAGAAATACTCAAGTGGTTTAAGAGGCACGCTTGGAAAGCGTGTAGATCGATAGATGCGAGGGTTCGAATCCCTCTTTCTCCGCCACAAAAAATTTTATAAAAATAAAAAAATATTAAAAATTTTTTAATTTTTTATATTTATAAAATTTTTTTATAATTTTTTGTTAAAAAATAAATAAATTATTTTGTTGAATTAATTATTATTTTTATATTATTTTTAATTTTTGTTTATTTTTATGTTTCTTTTTATTTGAATAAAATAATAAAATAAATAATGTATAAAAGGTTTTCGTAAATATGAAGCAATATTTGGATTTATGTTCTTTAATACTAAATAAAGGAATTGATTCTGATAATCGTACTCAAGTTAGAACAAAAAGAATATTTGGGCATCAAATGAAATTTAATTTGCAAAAAGGTTTTCCTTTATTAACTACTAAAAAAATGTATTTAAAAGGAATTATTCATGAATTGATTTGGTTTATTAAAGGAGACACTAATATTCGTTATTTAGTAAAAAATAATGTTAATATTTGGAACGAATGGCCTTATAAAAAGTATTGTCAATCTTCTGATTTTAAAAATGAAAATATAAAAGAATTTATTACAAAGATTAAAGAAGATAAGGAATTTGCTTTAAAATTTGGTGATTTAGGTCCTATTTATGGTAAACAATGGCGTGATTTTTCAGGAGTAGATCAACTATCTAAAATTATTGAGGAAATAAAAATTAATCCTACTTCAAGACGGTTAATTATTTCTTCTTGGAATGTTCCTTTAATAGAAAAAATGATGTTACCTCCTTGTCATGTTTTAATGCAATTTTTTGTTCAAGATGATAATATATCTTTGCAAATATACCAAAGAAGTGGAGATGTTTTTTTAGGAATACCATTTAATATTGCTTCTTATTCTTTATTGTTAATGATGGTAGCTCAAGTTACTAACTTAAAAGCTCATGAATTTTGTCATACAATAGGAGATGCGCATATTTATTTTAATCATTTAAATCAAGTAAAAATGCAATTAAAAAGAAAACCTTTGTCTTTGCCTTTTATTTTTTTAAATCCTTTTGTAAAAAAAATAGATGATTTTAAATTTGAAGATTTTACATTAAAAAATTATATTTCTTTTGGACCAATAAAAGGAGATATTTCTGTATGATTAGTTTAATTGCTGCTTTAGATGGTAATTTTCTTATAGGCAATAAAAACAGATTACCTTGGCATTATAAAGAGGATCTTAATTTTTTTAAACAAAAAACTTTTAATAAAGATGTTTTAATGGGCTTTAAAACTTATGAATCTTTAAAACAATATTATAAAAAAAAATCTTTCCCTTTTAAAAATGTTTATATTGCTAGTTTAAAAAGAAATAAAAAAAATAAATTATCTGATGGAATTATTATTAATGATTTAAAAAAATTTGTACAAAATTATTTTGATAAAGGAAAAAATATTATAATTATAGGTGGTAGTCAAATTTATAAATTTATTTTACCATATACAAATATAATGTATTTGACACATGTTTTAAGAAGGCATGATGGTGATTCTTTTTTTCCAAATTTTAATTATAATGATTTCTTTATTAAAGAAAAAAAAGTTGTAGATTCTTTAATTTTTGTAACTTATATTAGTATTAAAAATAAAATATTATAGTATAAAAATATAAATTAAGTAAATTTTAAAATAAATGAGGAAATGATAAAAAATGTTTAGTTGTATTTTTTATGTATCTTTTATATTTTTTTTTCTTTGGCCAATAGTTTCATTAGATAATTTGATTATTCAAATATTTTTATTATTTATTCGTTTTTTTTTAAGTATATTTTTTTCTTGGTTAATAGTATTTTTGGTCTTTTTTATTTGTATGTTTATTGTTAAAAGGTTAAGAGTTAATCATCCTTTTAAAAAAATTGTTATAAAAAGTATTTCTAAATTAATTATAAGATTTTTTAGGATTGAAATTAAAGTTCATAATATTCATTTATTTCCTAAAGACAATAAATTAATTATTTATTCAAATCATAAAAGTCATTTAGATTCTTTTATTATTGCTTCTATTGTTCCTTCAGTAATTGCTTTTTCTCCTAAAGATGAACTTTACAAAGGTTTTTTAGGATTTTTTTTGAGTTTTTGTTTTGAAGCTACTGGTTGTATGAAAATTGTTCGTAATAATATTAAAGAAACTATAAAAAATATTATTAAATCTTCTGAAAATGTTAAAAAAGGTTTGTCAATGGTTATTTTTCACGAAGGAGGAATTAAAAATAAAAAAAATGATTTTATCGAAGAATCATTAGACGGTGCTTTTCGTATAACCACATTGAGCAAAGCTGTTATTGTTCCTATTAGTTTAAAAGGCGTTTCTTTTATAAGAGGAAAATGTTGGTTTCGAAAGAAAAAAGTAGAATTATTTATTCATTCTCCTATTTATTTTGAACAATATAAAAAAGAAAGTACAAAAGATATAAATAAAAAAGTTACTAGTATTATTAATTCTGTTTTATGAAAATTTAAAATTATTGAAAAAAAGAAAAAAATAATGTTAAAATAATTTTGAAGAATTATATTTATATTACAAAATTAAAATTACCCTAATTAGAAAATAAAATTTAATTAAATTTTTAATTAAAATAATAAATTATAATAAGAAGATGGTTTGTTATTAAAAAATATAAATTTTTTGAATTTTATTATTATAATGAAACTCTAAAAAAAAAAATAAGAAAGGAAAATTCATTTTAATATTATATTTTTTAAAAAAATTTTTAATTAATATACTATTTTTTTGGATATAAGTATTAAATATTTTTTTTATGAAAAAAGGATTATTAATTTTATATAATTTTTTTGAAGATTGCGAAGCTTTAGTAACAAGAGCTTTATTAAAAAAAGAAAATTTTGAAGTTATAAGTGCTACTGTAAATGAATCATTAAATGTTTTTTCTGCTCAAAAACTTCAAGTTAAGGCTGATATTCATATAGATAAAGTAAAATTAAATGAATATGATTTTTTGATTTTACCTGGAGGTCCTTATGTGCAAATGTTGTTTGAAAAAAATGATGATTCTCTTGAAAAAATTTTCCACATAATTAAATATTTTGCTAAAAATGAAAAAATTATAGGAGCTATTTGCGCTGCGCCTTCTTTTTTGGGTAAATTAGATTTACTTAAAAAACATAAATTTACTTGTTATCCTGGTTATCAAAAATACATTTTTGATGGTTTTTATTATCCGGAAAAAAGTTCTGTTACTAGTGGTAATTTTGTTACTGCTCGTGATCCTAAAACAGTTTTTGATTTTACTTTTCATTTATTGAAAAAACTACAAAATTAATTTTTTTTAATAATTTTTAATTTATTAATTTTTATTATTTATTTTTTTTCAATAAATTAATTATTTTTTTATTTTTAGTTATTTTAAATTTTAGAAAAATTTTTTTTTTCAATTTATAATTATTAATCATAAAAATAAAATGTTAAATTTTTCTTGAAAGGAAATTTTATTAACACAATATGAAAACAAAAAATTCAAAAATTCCTTGTTCTACTGATAATTGTAATAAAAGACAAAAACCAATAATTACAAATTCTCTAAGCAAAAATAAAAGTAATATTTTAGGATTTCCATTTTTAATAATTTTGTTATTTTGTTTTTTAGGAATGTTGCATATTTTTTTGTCATATAATTTCGAAAAAAATATTTTTAATAATAATTTTTGGCATAATTCTATTTCTATGTTATTTTTTATAATGATTTTGTCTTCTATTTTTAAATTTATAGCTGACAGAACACCTATTATTAAAGATATAGGGGGAAGTTCTATTTTATATTTATTAGTTCCTGCGTTTTTATTGAGCTATAAATTTTTTCCAGAAAGTTCTTCAATTACTCAATTTCAACAAGCTTTTAAAGCTAAAGCTTCTTATTTAAATAGTTCATCTGGTATTGGTTTTTCTGAATTTTTTGTTTCTGCTTTAATATCAGGCAGTCTTTTAAATATTAAAAAACATACGTTAAACGAAGCTTTTAAAAGATTTTTACCTTTAGTTATAATTTCTCTAATTATTTCTGGTCTTTCTGTAGGAATAATGGGATATTTTTTCAAACCTATTGGTGGAATAAATGGAGTTAATGGAAGTAATTATAATTTTTTTGTAAATTCTATTTTTTATATTTTTGTGCCTATCGCTAGTGGCGGTTTGACATGTGGAATTATTCCTTTGACTATGATTTTTTCACAAGGTAATACTATTTTTGAAGAAAAATTCAAATCTCATATTATACCTGCTTTATTAATTAGTGGTATTTTTAGTGTTATTTTATCTGGTTTAATTAAAAAATTTTTAGGAAAAACTCGTTTTGATAGTCCAGATGGTAATTTAGAGAAAAAGTCAATTAATAAAAAAAATAATAATAAATCTAATTCTAATGATTGCAAAGGATTAGATGAAAAGTTTACTCATTCTGAATTAGCTACTGGGTTTATTTCTATTTTTGTTTTATATGTCTCTAGTAGCATCGCAAGAAACCTTTTAATAAGATGTTTACCTTTAAATATGGAAAATTATATACCTCCTACTATTATTTTTTTAGTATTATTGGTTTTATTATTTAAATTTTTTGATATAATGCCTTCTTACTATGTTAATTGCACTAATCAAGCTTCTACATTTATAACAAAAACATTTACTCCTACTGTTTTAATGTTAGTTGGTTGCGGAATAGATATTAATAAAATTATAAATTCTTTTTATAATATTCCTTTTTTAGTTATATGTATGTTATGTGTTATTATTACTGCATTATCTGCTGCTATTATAGGAAATAAATTTGGTTATTATCCTGTTCAATCTGCTATTTCTGCTGGTCTTTGTGCTAATAGTATTGGAGGAGCTGGAAACATTGCTATTTTAGAAGCTTCTAAATCTTTTGTTTTAATGCCTTATGCACAAATTGCTACAAGATTAGGCGGAGATATAATAGTTATTTTATCTAGTATTTTCTTTCCTTTATTTTACAATATACAAATTTAATTTTATAAAATATTATAAATTTTTGATATTATTTTTTATACAAAATTTTTATACAAAAAATAAAAAGAAACAATTTATTTGGCTTTTTAAAATTAATAAAGCAAACTAAATTAGTTTCTTTTTTTTATAAAATTTATTTTTGTTATAATTTAATATAATTTTTTTAAAGGTACAATTTCATTAAAATTAGGAATTTTAGACTTTTGATTTGTTAAATGAAAAAAACCTTTTCTAATGAATTGAAATTTTTCATTTTTAATATTTAAACTTAATCCTTTTTCTATTAAAACTTCTTTTTTTTGCCAAGAATTATTGTTAAATTCTTTAGTAAAATCTTTAGGATTAGCATTATTAAATATAGGTTGAAAAAAGTTAAAAATTGCTTTTTGAGTATTTTTTTGACTTAAAAAATGAATAGTTCCGTTTGGTTTTCTTTCGTTAAAACCACTACCGCTTTTTGTTTTAATATCATATGTAGCTAATAATTTTTCAATTTCTCCTTTTTTATCATATATAACATCAACCACTTTTATAAAGTAAAAATATAATAATCTCACTTCTTCATTTATGCGTAATTTTTTAGATTTTTCATCTTTTTTGATTAATTCAAAATCATTTTTTTCAATATAAATATGTTTGGAGAATAATATTTCTCTTTTTTCATTAGGATTACAATTTTCATTATATTCTATGTTTCTTGTTTCTGTTTGATTTTCAGGATAATTAATTATAGTAACTTTTAAAGGATTTATTATTGAAATTGTTTTTTTAGTTGTTTTTTGTAGAATTTTTCTAATTTCAGAATTTAACATTTCAATATCTACAAAACTATTGTTTTTGGATAATCCAGTGTTTAAAATAAATTTTTTAATAGCTTCAGGAGGTAAACCTTTGTTTTTCATACCTATTAAAGTTGGCATTCTAGGATCATCCCATCCTTCAACTAATTTATTTTCTACTAAAAAATTCAAACTTCTTTTACTTAGACAAGTATTTGTTATATTTAAACGTCCGAATTCTATTTGTTTAGGAATATGTTTCATTTCTGTTTCTTTTAAAAACCATTCATATAAAGGTCTATGATCTTCAAATTCTAAAGAACATAAAGAATGTGAAATTTTTTCAATAGAATCTGCTAAAGGATGAGAAAAATCATAAGAAGGAAAAATAAAATGATGTTGTTTTTTAAGAGTATAATTATCTAAAATACGATATATTACAGGATCTCTTAAATTAATATTTGGATTAGACATATCTATTTTTGCTCTTAAAACTTTTTCTTTTTTTTTAAAAAAGCCTGTTTTCATTTTATAAAATAAATCTAGATTTTCTTTTATGCTTCTTTCTCTAAAAGGAGAGTTTATTCCCGGTTTATTTAAAGTTCCTCTATATTCTTTTATTTCTTTTTCTGTTAAATCATCTACAAAAGCTTTATTTTTTTTAATTAAAATAACTGCTTTTTGAAAAATTTCTTCGAAATAATCTGAAGTGAAAAAAATTTTATTAGGTTTATAATTTAACCATTTTATATCTTTTTCAATAGCTTCTATAAAAATTTTTTTTTCTTTATATGGATTTGTATCATCATATCTTAAATAAGTAATGCCATTAAAATATTTTGCTAATTCAAAATTTATTATAATAGCCCTTGCATGACCTAAATGTAGAAATCCATTAGGCTCTGGCGGAAAACGAGTTATTATCTTATTATATTTTTTTTTTTTTATATCTTTTGCTATTATTGTTTTTATAAAATTTGATTCTTTGAGCATTTAATTTTGAATACCTCCATATTTTATGAGCATTATTTATTATTTTTTTATAATTTCAAAAGAATGAAATATAATTTTCTTTTAGATTATATTTTTTTTCAATTTTATTAATGAATTTGTATTGATAAAAAGCAGCAATTCCGATCATAGCTGCTTGATCGGTGCAGTATAATTTAGACGGAATTATTATTTCTAAATTTTTAAAATTATTTTTTATTTTTTTTTGTAAAAATTTATTAGAAGCTACTCCGCCTACGATAATCAATTGTTTAATAGAAAATTTTTCAATAGCTCTTTTTATTTTTTCTATTAAAACGTCACTAATACTTTCTTGAAAAGAAGCACAAATGTTATTAATATTTTTTGAAATAAAATTTTTTGGTTTTTGAGAAATAAAATTAATAATTTGGCTTTTTAATCCAGAAAAACTAAAATTTAAGTTTTTATTTTTTAAATAAGGTCTTGTAAAATTGAAAATATCTTGTCCTTTATCAGCTTTTTTTTCTATTATTGGTCCGCCTGGATAATTTAAGTTTAAATGTCTAGCTATTTTATCATAAACTTCACCTACAGCATCATCTAAAGTTGAACCTACAGTTTTTAATTCAAAATGATTAGACATAAATATTAATTCTGTATGACCTCCTGAAATCAAAAGAACTAAAGAAGGAAATTTTAAATCGTATTCTATTTGAGCTGAATAAATGTGTCCTATTAAATGATTAACACCTATAAGTGGTTTATTATAAATGTAAGCTAATGTATTTGCCGTATTTATACCTACAAACAAAGAACTTATTAATCCTGGACCTTGAGTTGCTGCTATTAAATCTATGTCTTTAATTTTTAGTTTAGATTTAGTAAGAGCTTTTTTCAAAATTAAAGTAATATTTTCTGAATGTTTTCTTGAAGCTATTTCTGGGACAACTCCCCCAAATTTTTTGTGATATTTAATTTGAGAAAAAATAATATTAGATAAAATTTTTTTTCCATTTTGAGTAATAGCTATACTTGTTTCATCGCAACTTGTTTCAATTGATAGTATGTTCATTTTTTTAACGCCTTTTTAATTCATCTTTTTTAAATTTTTCCATTTTAATATTTTTTGAATTTAATTATTATAGTATTGAGGAATTAAAAAATGTGGTTTATTTACTTTTTGCATATACAAAATAATATTTTTTATTGATATATTAAAATTATTTTTATCTAATGTAAAATGGTTAGAGTAATTTTCTAAAAAACTTTCTTTATAAATATTTTCATATAATAAAAATTTATTATTTTTTAAACTTAAACTATAAAAAAAACCATTTTTCGCATAAATTTTTGGAGTAATTAAATTATTAAATTCTTTAAAACCGCTAGATAAAAGTAATAAACTACTTATTTTATATAATTTAATATTTAATTCTAAAGCTAAAATTTTTGATGTAACAACAGCTAAACGTGTTCCTATATAAGAACCTGGACCTACTCCTACAATAATATTGCATAAATTTTGTAAATTGATATTATTTTGGATTAATGTTTGGTGAATAATTGGAATTATGTTTGAAACAAAATTATTTTTATTTAAATATTTATTGATGCAAATTATTTTTTTTGTTTTGAATAGTATAATTAATTGCATATCAACAGAAATATCTATAATAATATTATATTTTTTTTTATTTTGAATATTCATTATTTGTAAAATCCTTTGTAAAAAAATTAGTAATTTATTTTTTCTTTTAACGAAATATTCCTTGCTTTATCATTTATAAAAAGAAAATTGATTTTAAAATTCCAAAAATTAACCAAATTACTTATATCTTTGCAAGATTCTATTAAAATTATGTCGTTTTTTTCAATAGTTTCTAATAATTCTTCAATAATGGATAATATTTTTTTATCCTCTATATTTGAAGCAATGTATCTATAAATATCTAAATGATATAATTTTCTATTTTTAGCTTTATAAATTTTTGATAAAACAAAAGTAGGACTGTTGATATTTTGTTTAATATTTAAATTTTTTCCTATTCCTTTTGCAAAAATTGTTTTTCCTGAACCTACACAACCTTCTAATAAAATAATAATATTTTTATTTATATATTTTTCATTATTTTTTATTTTTTGCATAAAATAAAAACCTTCTTTTTTTGTTTCAGAGGTTTTTAATGAAATTTTAGAACCCAAATTTATAATTTTATTACTTTTATTTATCATATTAATTAATTTTTTATATTTTTAAAGATAATATTATATTTTTTTAAAAAATAATATTATAAAATATTTTTAAAATTTATTTTATTTATATATTATTAATTCCTTCTTCTTCTTTTTTTACTATTACAACATTAACTAATTTATCATTTGTATCTAATTTAAATAATATATTTCCTTGAGCTATTTTAGATTTAGTAGTGCGTATTTTGTTCATTTCTATTCTAATAACTTTTCCTCTATCAGAAATTAATATTAATTCTTCGTCTGATAAAACTGTTTTTAAAGTTACTAATTTACCATTTTTTGAAGTTATTTTTAAAGTTTTAGTACCTTTTCCTCCTCTTTTTTGTTTTTTGTATTCATTAATTTTAGTTTTTTTGCCATATCCGAATTCAGTTACAACTAATATATCTTGTTTTTCTGAAGAAACAATAGAAGAACCAACTATACTATCGTTTTCTTCCAATCTCATTCCTATAACTCCTGAACCCATTCTTGTAGTTTTTCTAATAGAATTTTCATTAAAACGAATTGCTTTTCCGTTAGAAGCAGCTAAAATAATTTCTTGTTTACCTGAAGTTTTTAAAACAGATAAAACTTCATCATCTTTTTTTAAAACAAATGCTCTTTTACCATTATTTCTTATATTTTCGTAATCTTTAATTAAATTTCTTTTTATTAATCCTTTTTTAGTTATTAATACCAAGAAATCATTTACTTGTTTAAAATTTTTAACACTTGTTAAAGAAGTTACGAATTCTCCTTCTTCTAAGAAAATTAAGTTAATTAAAGGAATTCCTTTTGATTGTCTTGAACACAAAGGTATTTGATAACCCTTTAATTGATACACTTTTCCTTTATTTGTAAAAAATAATTGATAATCATGAGTAGAGGTTATAACGAAATGTTCTACAAAATCATTTTCGTTAATTTTAATTCCACTAACACCTTTTCCACCTCTATTTTGTTTTTTGTAAGTATCTAAATTTAATCTTTTTGCATATCCTTTATTTGTAATAGTTATTAAAATGCGTTCTTCTTTAATTAAATCTTCTTCTTGTATGTCTATGCTATTTTCTTTATTTAAAATAGTTTTTCTTTCATCATTAAATAATTTTTTTATTCTTAATAAATCTTTTTTTAATATTTTTTCTTTTTTTTCTTGAGACTCAATAATGCTTTTAAATTCTTTTATTTGTAATAACAAATTTTGTTCTTCTTTTTTTATTTTTTCCATTTCTAAGCTAGTTATTTTTTGCAAACTCATGTCTAAAATATATTTGCTTTGAACTTCATCAAAATTATAATTTTCCATTAATTTTAATTGAGCAGTTTTAGTATCTTTAGAATGTTTAATTAATTTTATAGCGTTATCTATATCGTTTAAAACTTTTACTGAAGCTCCTATTAAATGTTTTTTGTTTTCTGCTTTTGTTAATTCGAATTTTTTTTGTCTGTTTATTACATTAATTCTAAATGAAAAAAATTCTTTTAATATTGTTTTTAAATTTACTAATTGAGGTGTTTTATTTATTAAAGCAATCATATTAAAACTAAAAGATGTTCTTATTTGTGAGTATTTATATAATTTATTTAAAAAAACTTTTGGATTTATATCTTTTCTTAGATCTATAACTATACGAATGCCTTTTCTGTTCGAGGATTCATCTCTTAAATCTGTAATTCCGTCTATAATTTTTTCTTTCGCTAAGGATACTATTTTTTCTATTAATAAGCTTTTTTTAATTTGGTAAGGAATTTCTGTTATTATTATAGAATATTTATTTTTATCGTTCAAAACAATATTAGTTTTAGCGCTAATATAAACCCTTCCTCTTCCTGTTTCATAAGCTTCATGTAAATTATTTAATCCAGAAAGTTCTCCGCCTGTAGGAAAATCTGGACCTTTAATATATTTTAATAATTCTTTTGTATCTATATTTTTATTATTTATATAAGCTATTAAAGCGTCTATAACTTCTCCTAAATTATGTGGAGGAATATTTGTTGCCATACCTACAGCAATACCAGAACAACCATTAATTAAAAGATTTGGGAAACTAGTGGGAAGAATTGTTGGTTCCTTTTCACTTTCATCGTAATTATTAACAAAATCAACAGTATTTTGATCTATTTCTCTAATTAATTCCATAGCCAATTTTGACATTCTTACTTCAGTATAACGCATAGCAGCGGCAGAATCTCCATCAATTGACCCAAAATTACCATGACCTTGTATTAATACATAACGAAAATTAAAATTTTGCGCCATTCTTACCATTGCTTCGTAAACACTACTATCGCCATGTGGATGAAATTTACCTATTACATCTCCTACTATTCTAGCGGATTTTTTATATTGACTAGAAGCTATAATGCCTAATTCTTTCATTCCATATAAAATTCTTCTTTGAACGGGTTTTAAACCATCTACAATATCAGGTAAAGCTCTAGAAACTATAACACTCATTGCATAGCTTAAAAATGATTTTTTCATTTCTTCGTTAATATTTATTTTTTTTATAATACCTAAATTGTTATTGATATTATTTTGGTTATCTATATTATTTAAAGAATTGTTTTTTTTTATTTTTTCTGACATTTTAAATCGCCTTTTTCTTTATGTTATAAATAATTAAAAAACTAAAAAATTAAATATCTATATCTGCGTATATAGCATTTTCTTGAATAAATATTTTTCTTGAAGATACTTCATCTCCCATTAACATATTAAAAGTTCTATCCGCTTCTGCAGCATCTTCTAATTTAACTTGTAATAAGGTTCTAGTTTCTGGATTCATTGTAGTGTCCCATAATTGTTCTGGATTCATTTCGCCTAATCCTTTATATCTTTGTAAATAAAATTTATTTTGTTTGTTTTTTTCTAAAAATTTTTTTAGACTTTCTTCATTAAATAAATATTTTATTTTTTTGTTTTGTTGAACTTTATATAAAGGAGGATTTGCAAAAAATATATAACCTTGTTCTATTAATGGCTTTAAATTTCTAAAAAAGAAAGTTAAAAGTAATGTTCTTATATGAGCTCCATCTACATCTGCATCTGTCATTATAATGATACGTCCATAACGCGCTTTACTTAAATTAAATTCTTTATGTATTCCTGTTCCTATTGCTTGTATTAGCGAAATAATTTCTTTATTACTTAAAGTTTTTTCTAGTCTGGATTTTTCTACATTTATTATTTTACCTTTTAATGGTAAAATTGCTTGAAATTTGGAATCTCTTCCTTGTTTTGCCGAACCTCCTGCTGAATCACCTTCTACAATATATAATTCTGATAAAGCAGGATCTTTGATATAACAATCAGCTAGTTTAGAAGCAAAACCTAAAGAATCTAATGGAGATTTTCTTCTAGTCATTTCTCTTGCTTTTTTAGCGGCTATACGCGCTTTTACTGCTAATAAACATTTTTCTACTATTTTCTTTGATTCTTGAGGATTTTCTAACAAATATCTTTCTAAGAATTCTCCAAATATTTTTGAAATTAATGTTCTTATTTCTGAGTTTCCTAATTTAGCTTTTGTTTGTCCTTCGAATGAAGGGTTATGATGTCTTAGTGAAATAATAGCTGTTATACCTTCTAAAGTATCTTCTCCTATAAAACTCATTTCTTTTTTTAGAATATTTTTATCTTTTGCGTATTTGGTTAAAATTCTATTTAATGCCATTTTAAAACCTTCTTCGTGTGTACCTCCTTCATGTGTAGGAATATTATTAACAAATGAATAAATGTTAGTGGAATAAACTTCAGAATATTGAAAAGCAATTTCAAAAAAAATATTATCATTATTATATTCTTGATAAATTTTTTTATTTAAAATTTTTTTGTTTTCGTTTAAATAATCAAGATACTCTTGAATTCCGCCTTGATAATAAAAATTAAAGATTTTATTAGGAGTTATTCTTTTATCAATAATATTTAATTTAATGTTTCTATTTAAAAAAGCTAATTGTTGAATTCTGTTTTTTAAAATATCAAAACGATAAGAAAAGTTTTCTAATTCTTTAAATATTTCACTGTCAGGTTCAAAAGTTATTGTAGTTCCTTTTTGCTTTGTCGTTCCTATTACTTTTAAATTAGTTTTGGGAATTCCTTTTTCATATTTTTGATAATATTTTTTATTATTTAAATTAATTTCAACTTCAAAACTAGAAGATAAAGCATTTACTACAGAAGCTCCAACTCCGTGAAGTCCTCCAGAAACTTTATAAGATGAATTATCAAATTTTCCTCCTGCGTGTAAAGTAGTTAAAATTGTTTCCACCGCTGGTTTATTAGTTTTAGGATGAATATCTATTGGTATTCCTCTTCCATTGTCAGAAATACGAATAATATTTCTTGGAAATATTTCTAAAATAATTTCATCAGCAAAACCAGCTAAAGCTTCATCTATAGAATTATCAATAATTTCCCATACTAGATGATATAATCCTTTTTCAGAAGTGGAACCTATATACATTCCAGGTCTTATTCTTACAGCTTCTAGTCCTTCTAAAATTTGTATACTGTCGGCATTATAATTGTTGTTTTTTGGCATTTGTAAAAATATTAACCTCTTTTTTCTTAAAATTATAGTTTTGAAATAAAATTTTTCTTGTTTTAATATACTTAAATAATATAAACCTATATATAATAATTATATCATAATATTTGTTCAATTTAATCATTTTTATATGAATTTACTGTTATTTTTACAAAATTATTTTTTATTTATAATTATTTTATTTTTTTAAAAAAAATAAAATTAATACATAATATTTTATTTTTTTATTATTATGTTGTTTCATAATTATGTTTTTTTTATATATATAAAAAATATTTTTTTAACAAAATTTTTTATATTTTTTTTGGTATCATATTATATTACAATTATATTATATTATTAAAATTTTATTTTTAAATTTGATTTATTTTTTATAAATTTTTGAATAATTTTTCAGTTTATAAATTATCTTTTTTTAAAATTTATAAAAATTTAAACATTTTTTATTTTTTACAAGAACAAATAATTAATTAATTTTTTGTTATTTTTATTTTACAAATATCGAAAGAAGATGATTTATACAGTAGTATAGTATATGATAAATTTCAATAAAAAAATAATTTTAGATGCTAAAGAAAAAAATTATGCAATAGCGCAAATTAATATTAATAATTTAGAATGGGCAAAGTCAGTTTTACAAACAGCACAAGAACTAAAATCACCTATTATTTTAGGTTTTACTGAAAATTCTATTGATTACATGGGAGGATTTAAGTGTGTTTTTAATTTAATAAAAGAAATGATTATATTTTATAATATTACTATTCCAGTTATTTTGCATTTAGATCATGGAACATTCGAATCTTCTTTTAAGGCTATTGATATAGGATTTAATTCTGTTATGTTTGCTGGTAGTAAATACAAATTAGAAGAAAATTTAAAAAAAACTAAACAAATTGTTAAATATGCTAATTTAAAAGGAGTTTTAGTTGAATCTGAAATAGGAAATATTGGAGATGAAGAAGAACAAAATTTTAGTTTTCAAAATAATAATTCTTTAGCTGAACCTTTAGCTTGTAAGCTTATGTCTGAAACAGGAATAGATTTATTATCTGTTGGAATTAATAATTCTCATGGAATTTATTCTTCTGATTGGGAAGGTATTAATTTTCAACTTTTAAATGAAATAAAGAAAGAAACTTCTTCTGTTTCTTTAGTTTTACATGGAGGTTCAGGAATTTCCGAAAAAATGTTAAAAAAATCTATTGAATTAGGAATTGTGAAAATTAATTTTAATACTGAATTTCAAATATCTTTTGCTAAAGCAATTAGAAATTATATTGAATCAAAAAAAGATTTAGATATTTTAGAAAAAGGTTTTGATCCGAGAAAATTATTTTTTCCTGGTTGTTTAGCTATTAAAAAATTAATGAAGGAAAAATTATTTGCATTAGGTTCTGTTTATAGATATTAATATTAGGTATATTTTTTATAATTTTATTTTTTTTAATGAAATGAATTTGTAAAGGAATTAATAAAAATCAATGTTTAACAAAAAAGTAGCTGTTTTAACTTCTGGCGGTGATTCTCCAGGTATGAATGCCGCTATAAAAGCTATAGTTTATAATAGTATTTATTATGGTTATGAAGTATATGGTATTCAAGATGGATTTAAAGGTATATATGAAAATAAAATTATTCCTTTAAATAAAGAATTAGTTTTTAATATTGGTAATAAAGGGGGTACTATTTTAGGAACTTCTCGATGTATGTCTTTAATGACTGATCCCAATAAAGTTAAACAATCTTTAGGAAATTTAAAAAAAAATAAAATAGAAAAATTAATTATTATTGGAGGAAATGGTTCTTATAAAGGTGCTATGGTTTTTGAAAAATCAAATATAAAATGCATAGCTTTGCCTGGTACAATAGATAATGATATTCCAAAAAATGATTTTTCTATTGGATTTAGTACAGCCATTAATACTATTATGGAATTAGTTCTTAAATTAAAAGATACTGCTCAATCTCATAAAAGATGTATGATTATAGAAACTATGGGAAGATATGAAGGACATTTAACTTTATACGGTGGAATTGCTTCTTCTTGTGAATTAATTATTACTAGAGAAAATTTAATTTCTAAAAATAAAATATTAGAAAAAGTAAAAAGTTTTTTCAATAATGGAAATAATATAGTTAATTTAATAATTACTGAAGGAATAATGAATATTTATGAATTAGCTCAAGATATAGAAAAATCTAGTGGTTATGAATGTAGAACTCAAGTATTAGGTCATATACAAAGAGGAGGTAAACCTACAGCAGAAGATTTTATTTTAGCAACTAAAATGGGAAGTTATTCTGTTGAATTATTAAATAAAAATATTCATAATTGTGGAATATGTATTCAAAATAATAGAATAAGGAATTTTTCTTTTGAGGAAATTTTTAAAAATAAAAAGAAAATAGAAAATTTATATTCTATTTTTAATAAATTTTTTTAAAAAATTTTCAATTTTTAGAAAAAAATGTTTTTATGGAAAAAAATAATAATTCAATGAATTCAAAAAATTATATTTTTAAAAATTTATTTATAATTGCTTTCCCTATAGCTATTTATTTATTATTTCAGAATTTACAAGATTCTGTAGATCATTTCATAATAGCACGTTATAAAGTTGGTAATTCTTTTTCTAGTAATTTAGCTCAATTATTACAATTTCAAAAAACTTTTATAATTATTTCTTCTTGTTTAGGAACTGTTTCTGTTGTATTAATTTCTAGAGAATATAGTAAAAATATAAATAAATCTCGACAATATGCTTCTTTGATTTTTTTAATTTCTGTTTTTATAGGTTTGTTTTTGTTTTTTATTTTTTTCTTTGGCAGAAATTTTATAATATTAAAAATAGCTCGTATGTCTAAAGATATTTTAATAAAAGGCGCTCAATATTATAATGTAATGTTGTTTTCTTTTCTTTGTGTTATAATTAATTCTATTTTTATTAGTTTAGAAAGAATTAAAGGCAATAAAAAGTTTGTTTTATTTTTAAATATTTTAATAATATTTACAAAAATAGTAATTTCTTATTTTTTAGGTATATATTTTAAAGAAAAAATTACTATTTCACATTTATCTTTTTCTACTTTAATTTCTAATTTAATTATTACTATTATGGCTTTTTATTTTATGTTTAGTAAGGAAAATAATTTAAGAATTGAAATTAAAAATATATCTTTTTCTAAAAAAATAATTAAAGAAATTTTTAAATTAACAATTATTTTATGCATTGGAAAAGCTACTTATTCTATGGGAAAAGTATGGGTTAATAGCTTATCTTCTAGTTATTATGGTAATGATTCCGATATTATGTCTGTTATAGGATTAATTGCAGGTGTTAATGGTATTTGTTATTCTATTTCTAGTGCTTTTGATGAAGCTCAATCAGTTATGATTAGTAAATGTGCTGGAACGAAAAATTATAAACAATCCTTTAAAATTTTTTATGTTGTTTTAATTATAACTTTTTGTATAGGAATTTTAGGTTTTATGACTAGTCATTTTTTTGGTCAAGATATTATGTACTTTTTATATAAAAAAGATAAATTATCTTTTTCCAAAATAAATGCTTTTCAGGTTATTCTTTATTTTGAAACTACATCTTTATTTACTTCTGTTTGGGCTTCTAATATGTTAACATATATGACTTCTTTTTATAAAAAAGTTAATTTTGTTTTATTTATGAATATTTTGCGTATTATTTGTCGTTTATTTTGTTTATTTATTTTTAATCAAATTTCTTTATTTTCCTTTTTAAGTGGTAAACCTAGTAGTTTCGGATTAAGCATTTTAATAAGTAATTTATTTGTTTTAATAATTACTTTTTTATTATTCATTTTTCAAATAAAGAAAAAAAAATAAATTAAAAATTTTTTTATTAAAATTAAATTTATTCTTTTTTCTTATTAAAATTTCTAAATTTTTCTATCTAATGCAAACAGAAGATCTTTAATTTTTATATTAATTAGTGATATTAATTTATAATCATTTTGTTATTATATTATCATTATTACAATTATTAATTTTTTTGTTCTATTTGTTGTCAATATTTTTATCTTTTGCTAATTCTTTTGAAGAAGTTAAAATTTAAAAATATTGTCAAGAGGTAGTTTCGAAATAAATTAATAATTTTTTAATAATGATATTATATAAAATTACTAAAAACCTAATAATTATAATATTTTAATTTAATTAACATAATTTTTATGATTTTTATTAAATATCTTAATGTAAAAATAAAATTATATTTTTTGTATAATAATTTTTTATATCTTAGCAAGATATTTTATTTTTTATAATTTTTTTGAAAATTTTTTATTTTAATGTTTTTAATTATGTATCTTTTTTCTTTGTTTAATGAATAACCTAAATAAATGAAAGGTTGTTTTTTTTTATATTTTTTTATATTTTTTATATAATATATAATATAGTTGTTTATTTAATAAAAAATAATTTAATAATTAACAATAATAAAATTATTGTTTTAGAATATTTTATGAGGTTTCATTTTTATGTCTTTTAAAATTGATTTTAAAGGTATTTTAAATTTTTTTGACTTTGAAAAAGAAAAAATAAAATTAAAACCGGCTATAAATAAAATTCATAATTTGTTACATTGTAAAAAAAAATCTGAATATACAAATTTTTTAGGATGGCTAAATTTACCTCTTTATAAAGATGAACAAGAAATTAAAAAAATTAAAGAATTGAAAAAAAAAAATTCTCATTTAGATGTTCTAGTTGTTATAGGAATAGGTGGTTCTTATTTAGGCGCTAAAGCTGGTATAGAATTTTTAAAAAAACCTTTTTCAAAAAGAAAACCTGAAATTATTTTTGCTGGTTATCAATTATCAGGAAATTATTTATCTAATTTAATTGAATATTTAAGTGATAAAGAATGGGCTATTAATGTCATTTCAAAATCTGGTACTACTTTAGAACCAGCTATCGCTTTTAGAATTTTAAAACAAAAATTAGAAATGAAATATGTTATATCCGAAGAAGTAAAAAAACGTATTTTTATTACGACAGATTCTAAAAAAGGTAATTTATATCAAATGTCTTTATTAGAAGGTTATGATAGGTTTGTTATTCCAGAATCTATTGGCGGTAGATATAGTGTTTTAACTTCAGTAGGTTTATTGCCTTTTGTATTTGCTGGTTTGAATATTGATTATTTATTAAAGGGAGCTAAAGCTGCTTATAATGATTTTTGTATTAATGATGTTCAAAAAAATTTAGCTTATCAATATGCAATCGCTAGATATTGTTTATATAGCAAACTCAATAAAAAAATAGAATTATTAGTTAATTATGACGATCAATTATTTTTTTTCTCAGAATGGTGGAAACAATTATTTGCTGAATCAGAAGGCAAAAAAGAACAAGGTATTTTTGTAGGTTCTTTGAATTATACTTCTGATTTACATTCCTTAGGGCAATTTATTCAAGAAGGAAATAAAATAATGTTTGAAACTATTTTAAATATAAAAGAAATTGAAAAAGATTGCATAATACCAAATATTACTAATGAATTAGATAATCTTAATTTTTTATCTGGCAAAAATTTTTCTTTAATAAATCAAACAATTATTAAATCTGTAAAACAATCTCATATTGAGGGATTTGTTCCTAATATAGAAATACAAATAGATAAAAAAAATGAATATAATTTAGGTTATTTGTTTTATTTTTTTCAAAAATCTTGCGCTATGTCTTCTTTTTTATTTAATGTTAATCCTTTTGATCAACCAGGCGTAGAAGTTTATAAACGCAAAATGTTTTCTTTTTTAAATAAATTATAGTAAAAATATTATTTTTTATAAAAATTTTTTTATGAAATATAAATTTTTTTGTTTTGTCAAAAAATAAAAAAATAAAAAATTATTAAGGATAATGCAATAAATGAAAATTTCAAAAAAAATAAAATCATATTTTATATTTTTATTTTTTTTTATTTTTTTTCTAATAATAATGTTTTTAAATTATTTAATTCCAATATATCGTTTTTTTTGGTTAAAAAAAATATTTATAATTTTTATTGGTTTTTTTTTACTTGTTTTTGGAGTTTATTTTTTTGTTTTACCTGAAAATTTTATTGTTGGCGGATTAGAAAGTAATTTGATTTTTTTGGATAAAATTTTTTTTTATAAGACGAAAAAAAAGAAGCAAGAATATTTTTTTAGTAATAATAATAGTATTATTGTTTTTCGTATTTTAATTATTTTGTTATTTGGTTTTTTAATTGGTAATTTAAATTTTTTTATGTCAACTGTTATATTTAATTTTTCTTTTTCTTTTTTAATTAAAATATTTGAACATTACAATATTAAAAGAGAATTTATTATTCAAAAAATTCCTAATTTTATTCAAAATAATAAATTTTTAAAAATGTTTTTATATTCAATAATTATAGGTATATTTTTGGGAATTGGTTGTGGTTTAATTTTTGCTAATAATTGTTCTACAGGTGGAACGGATGTTATATTCTTATATATTCAAAATAAATTTAAGTTAAATTTAAAAACTATTTTATTATGTATTGACGGAATTATGATTTTGATTTCTTTTTATTTAGATTTTTTAAGAAACGAAAAAGAACGTAAAAGTGTTATAATTAAGTATATTTTTTCTTGTAATGCTTTTATTATTGCTATTTTTTTGATTGATTTAATTCAAAAATTATGATTTTAAAATTTTATTCATAAAATATTATTATGAATAAAAAAAATATTATTAATAAAATTAAAAAAACTTTAAAATTATTTTTTTTAATTTTATAAATTATAAAGAATTGAAAATATAAAAATGATATCTTCTAAACAAAATTATAAATTTAAAAAATTAAAAAAACTTTTATTAAAAAAATATCGAGATATACATCAAGAATTCATAGTATATGGAGAACATTTAATCGAAGAAGCTTTAAAAAGAAATATTGTTATTGAAATGTATTCTTCTTGTTTTTTGGAAAATAGTATTTTAATGAAAGAATTTTTATTTAAAGAATTAAATGTTATAGGCACACCTCCTTTTAAGATAGCTCTTTGTAAGATTTGTAATATGCCTTTGAAAAATAAAAATAATAATATTTTAGTTTTAGATGAAATTCAAAATCCTCAAAATGCTGGTGTTTTATTAAGAAGTGCTTGTGCTTTTAATTTTAATCATGTTTTTTTTAGTAAAAATTCTGTAGATTTTTATAATGAAAAAACTATTAGAGCAAGCCAAGGAGCTTGTTTTAATTTATTTTTAGAAAGAGGAGATATTATAAATTTTTTGGATTTAAAAATAAATCAGTCTTATAAAATTTTTAGTTCTTGTGTTTATGAAAAAAATATTAATTTAAATAAATTAAATTTAAATTTTTTTAAAAAAAATCCAAAAAGAATTTTAATAGTAGGTAATGAAGGTTCTGGAATTTCTTCAGAAGTTAAAAAAAAATCTCATTTTTTTTTAAATATTGAAACTAATTTAGTAGAAAGTCTTAATGTTGCTGTAGCGGGAAGCATTTTGATGTATTTTTTAAAATAGAAATTCAGTATTTTTATAAATTTTTATTGTATAACGAAAAAAAATACTTTACTAACTTATTTATTTAATTTTTGATTTTTTTAATAAAATTTGTTAGAATAAGTGTAATTTTGATTTGTTTTTTATTTATATATTTATTATATTTTATTCATTTTTATTAAAAAATATAAAAAAAATAAGGAATAATGTTGTATATATGGTTTTAATTTATACTAATGCTCGTTGTGTTTCTTGTAAAAAAGCTAAAAAATGGTTAGAAATTCATGGTGTTAAATATAAAGAGAAAAATTTGAATAAATTTAATTTAAAAGAATCTGATATTGATTCTATTTTAGACCATGAACAAATTGATTTTACTAATATAATTTCTACTCGTTCTAGAATTTTTAAACAGCAAAAATTTGATCTATTTTCCTTAAAAATAAAACAGATAAAAAGATTTATTATAGAAAATCCTAGTATTTGTAAAAAACCTATAATTTATGATAAAAATTCTATTGTTATAGGATATAATCAAGATGACATAAGAGTTTTCATTCCTAAAAATTTACGACATTATATTATTAGAAATAATATTCACATAAAGAAACATAATTATGTCCAAATGATTAAAGAATATTTTAGTAAAATAAATAAGTAGTTAAATTTTTTTTCATTTCTTTTTTAATTAAAATATAAAAAGGATAAAAAAAAAATTACATTAAAAAATAATTACTTTTTTAATGTAATTTTTTTTATTTGAAATTTTTTCTTTTTTAAAAAAATTTTTTTAAAATAATTTATTTTATAAATTTAAAAAAAAATAAAAAGTAGGAATTAATTGTTTGATTTAATTAGTGAATTTGAAATTTTTTTAAAAATTGAACGTAATTATTCTAATTTGACTATTATTAATTATATTAACGATATTAAAGAATTTAAAAATTTTTTATTAAAAAAAAATATGTTATTTAATTTTGATTCTTTAGCGCAAGAAAATCAAGCTCGTTATTTTTTGGCTTTTTTAAATGATGAAAAAAAATTTAAAAATGTTTCTATTATGAGAAAAATTTCTTCTTTAAAAACTTTTTATAATTTTTTATTAGAAAAATATAATTTTAATTTTAATATTTTTAAGTCTATTAAAGTAAAAAAAGTTTATAAAAAATTACCTAAGGTAATTTCTGATGAAGTTATTCAAAAATTATTTGATTCTATTGATGTTACAAATAATCTTGGTTTTCGAAATTATTTAATATTAGAATTGTTATATAGCTGCGGTTTAAGAGTTAGTGAATTAATTAAATTACAAATCAAAGATATATTTTTTTCTAATTCACAAATTTTAATACACGGTAAAGGAAATAAAACTCGATATTTGCCTTTGCATGAAAATTTAGTTACAAAATTAGTTTTTTATATTAAAAATATAAGAGAAAAATTATTATTAAAAAATAAAGAATATGATAATAAAAATATTGAAAAAAATTTTTTATTATTGAATTTTAAAGGAAAATGCCTTACACAAAGAGGAATCAGAGTAATATTAAATAAAATATGTAATTCTTTTTCAGAAAATTTTAAAGTTTCACCTCATATTTTGAGACATGCTTTTGCTACTATTTTACTTAATAATGGTGCTGATTTGCGAGTTGTTCAGGAATTATTAGGACATAAAAATTTAAAAACAACTCAAATTTATACTTATGTTTCTAATAAATTTTTGAAAAATAAATTTTTTGAAAATCATCCTAGAAATTCTTATAAAAAAAATAAGGAGAAATAATTTTGCATAATAAAGAAAAAATTTTTTTTCAAATTGTAAGTTCTTATAAAGATAAAAATATTAATTTACCTAAAAGACAAACTATGTTTAGTGCAGGATATGATTTTGAATCTGCTTGTGAAGTAATGATAAATCCTGAAGAAATTTTTTTGTTACCTACAGGCGTAAAAGCTTTTTTTCCTAATGATAAAGTTTTATTAATTTACGCTAGGTCATCTTTATCAATAAAAAAAAGATTAATACTTGCCAACAATGTAGGAGTTATAGACAGTGATTATTATAATAATGAAAAGAATGAAGGTCATATTTTTATTCCTTTGTATAATTTTTCAAAACAAAAGGTTTTGATTAAAAAAAACGAAAAAATTGCGCAGGGAATTTTTCAAAATATTTATTTCACTGAAGATGAATTTTCTATAAAAAATAAAAAACCAATTAGAAAAGGAGGTTTCGGTAGTACTAATTAAATGTTTTAATAAATAATTAATAAAACATTTAAATAATAATTTTTAAGAAAATAAAATATGTTATACTAAAAAAGGTGTATCTTAAAATCGAAATTTAAGAATTATAGTAAATATATGAAAATTATAAATAATATATATAAGAAAATAATAAATAAAGTAATAAATTTTTTTATAATGATAAAAAATAAAATTTAATTTTTTAATTTGTTTATTAAAAAAAAGGAGAATATTTAAAATATGGCTGTTGTTTCTATAAAACAATTATTAGAATCAGGTATTCATTTTGGACATGCAGCTAGAAAATGCAACTATAAAATGAAACCTTTTCTTTTTTCTTTAACTGAAGGTGGTGTTCCTGTTGTTAGAAATAAAATTAATATTATTGACTTAAAAAAAACTATTGTTTTTATTGACGTTGCTTATAAACAAATTGTTCAAATTGCTGCTGATGGTGAAAAAATTTTATTTTTAGGAACTAAAAAACAAATTCAAGAAATTATAAAACAAGAAGCAACGAGATGTAATCAATATTATATTATTCAAAGATGGTTAGGAGGTATTTTTACTAATTTTCAAACTATTTTAAAAAGAATTAATTTTTTAAAGGAATTATATAAACAAGAAGAAGAAGGTTTTTGGAATCAATTAACAAAAAAAGAAGTTGTTAAATTGAAAAAGCAAAGAGAAAAATTAGAAAAATTTTTAGGCGGAATTAAAGAAATGGATAGTTTGCCTAAAGCTATTTTTGTTGTTGATATTCAAAAAGATTTCATCGCTATTAAAGAGGCTCGTAAATTGAATATTAAAGTTTTTGGTATTGTTGATAGTAATTGCGATCCTGATTTAGTGGATTATATTATTCCTGCTAATAATGATGCTATAAAAGGCGTAAAATTAATAGCTTCTATTGTGGCTGATGCAGTTATTGAAGGTAATAAATGTAGAAATTCTTCTAATGAAAAAAATGCATTAAATATTAATAAAACAAATAATATCAACCATAATAATGTTTCAAAATAATTAAGCAAGAATAAAAAAATAAAAAATAACGATATAAAAAAAATATTTTTTTAATAAAAAAATAAATTATTTTTGTTATTTTAATATAATTAATAATTTACAAAGAGGAAAACAATGAAAATTACCTTAGATATGATTAAGTTACTAAAACAAAAAACACAAGTAGGTATACTTAATTGCAAAAGAGTTTTAGAAAAAACAAATGGAGATATTGAAAAATCTATAATTCTTTTAAAAAAAGAAGGACTTTTGAAAGCTAAACAAATGAATCAAATTAATAATAATGTGGATACGGCTGAAGGTTTAACAGGAGTTTCTTTTAAGGAAAACAAAGCTATTTTATTTGAATTAAATACAGAAACAGATTTTGTTTCTAGGAACGAAATTTTTTTAGATTTATATAATGAAATTCAAAGACATTTATTATTAGTTGATTATTCTATAAATAATTTGCAAGATTTTTTAAATTATGAAATACCTAATAAGAAAAAGAATATCCAAGATTTAATATTAGAAAAAACTTCTATTCTTAAGGAAAAAATTATTTTAAAGAGAATTAAAGTAATTTATAAAAAAGATAAAGAAAGTTTTGGTTTTTATAAACACCAAAAAGGAAGAATTTCTTCTTTGGTTTTATTTAGCAAAAGCTGTCTTGAAGCTAGAGAACAAATTCCTATTCATATAGTAGGAATGAATCCTATTTTTATAAGTAAAGAAAAAATAGATTCTAATTTTTTAGCTAAAAAAAGGAATATTTTTTTAGAACAAGCAACAAAAGAAAATCCTGATAAAAATTTAGAAATTAGAAATCTTATAGCAGAATCTCGTTTAAATAATTTTTTAAATGAAAAATGTTTATTAGAACAAAATTTATATAATAATCCGAATCAAAAAGTTAAAGAATATTTAAAAAAAATAGATTCTAATGTTTTAGAATTTTATCGTTTTGAAGTCGGAGAAATTGTTTAGTAAAAAAAGGAAATTTTAATTTATGTTTAAAAGAATTCTTTTAAAATTAAGTGGCGAAGCTTTGAGTGGTAGCGATAAGGTAAATATTGAACCTAGAAAAGTTCAAAAAATTGCTGAAGAAATTAAAGAAATAAAAAATTTAGGTTTAGAAATAGTTATTGTTGTAGGAGCAGGAAATATTTGGCGTGGTGTTTTTGGCGAAGAATTAGGAATGGAACGTAGTCAATCTGATTATATGGGAATGTTAGGAACTATTATTAATTCTTTGTCTTTGCAAGATGCTTTAGAAAAGATAGATGTACAAACAAGAGTTATGACTGCTTTTTCTGTTATTTCTGTAGCAGAACCTTACATTAAAAGAAAAGCATTACGTCATTTAAATAAAAATAGAATTGTAATTTTGAGTGCAGGAGTAGGATTACCTTTTTTTTCAACAGATACTGCAGCTGCTTTACGAGCTGCTGAATTAAATATTGATAATATTTTAATGGCTAAAAATAGTGTTGAAGGTGTATATGATAAGGATCCTAAAAAATATAAAGATGCAATTTTATTAAAAAAAATAAAACATAGAGATGTTATTTCTCAAAGATTAAATATTATGGATATAACTGCAGTTTCTTTATGTTGGGAAAATAATATAGATATTTTAGTTTTTGATATGAATCGAAAAAGTAATATTAAAAAGGTTATTTTACAAGAAGAAAAAATAGGAACCATTATTACTTCTAAGGAGAATTGAAATGGAATTATTAGCTCAAGAAATTATAAATGAATTAGAACCTAAAATGATAAAGGCGAATGAATTAATGTTGAAAAGATTTATCGATATTAGAACTGGAATTGCTAATCCAAAAATATTAGATAAAATAACTGTCCAATATTATGGAGAAGAAACTTTATTAAGAAATATTAGTAATATTACTGTAACAGAAGGAAATCAAATAAATATTAAACCTTTTGATTCTAATTTAATATCTGATATCAAAAAAGTTATTTTAGCTTCTAAAATTGGTATTTCTCCTCAAGATGATGGAGTAAAAATTAAATTAATTTTTCCTCAACCAACTGAAGAAAAAAGAAAATTATTAATTAAAGAAGTTGAAAAAATTTCAGAACAAACAAAAATTAGTATTCGTAATATTAGGCGTTTTGGAAATGATAAAATTAAAAAATTAAAATTAAATAATCAAACAGAAAGTATTTTTTTAAAAAAAATACAAGAATTGAATAATAAATGGATTAAAATAATAGAAAAAGAAACATTAGCTAAAAATAATGAGTTACTCAAAATTTAAAGGAAAACATGATGCATATTAGTAAAAAAATTTACATTGGTTTAACAATGTTTTTTTTAAATTTATTTTCTTTTTATTTTTTATTTTATTTAGATAAAAATTATGATTTTTCTTTTTTTGTTTATTTTTGTCTTTTTTTAATTTTAATTTTTATTTTTCAAGGTTCTAAGGAAATTTTAAATTTACAAAAACCCAAAAAAGAAAAAAAAAATTTTTATCCTTTCATTTTTTTAATATTTTTTTTTAATTTTTTTATTTTCGTTTCAATTATTATTAATGCTTTTCAAAAAAATAATATACTTAATTTAGGTGAAAAAGTACAAAATACAAATTTATTTCAGACTTTAAATTTTCTTATTAATAGTGAATTTTTCTTATTTTATTTTTTATTATTTATATTTTTTTTATTTATTTTTTTCTTATTTAAATATGATTTTAAAATAAACAACCTTAGTTATATTTTTTTAACTTTGGTATATATTGTTTTTTTTAGTTCTTGTTTTTTTAGTTTAATTCTTTTAAATTATCAATGGTATTTATATATTTTTATCATTACTATTACTTATGATAGTTTTTCTTATTTTGGTGGAAATTTATTTGGTAAAAATTATCTTTGTTCTAAATTAAGTCCTAAAAAAACATGGGAAGGATTTTTTTGTGGTTTTTTATTTACTTTATTAATGGCTTTATTATTTTTTATTGATAAATTAACAAATTTAAAAAGTTATTGTTTTTTTGTTTTTTTTATATTTATAAGTTGTATTATTTCTCAATTTGGAGATTTAATAGCTTCTAAAATTAAAAGAAATTTCAATTTAAAGGATTTTAATAATATATTACCAGGACATGGCGGTTTAATAGATCGTTTAGATTCGCTTTTATTTTTATCTTTTTTTATAGTTATTTTTATTTTGAGTCCTTTTTCTTTTTTTAATGAAGAAATATTAAACATTATAAAAGCATAACATATATAAAATTTACATTAAAAAAAATAAAAAAAAGAAGCAAAATAAATTGTTTCTTTTTTGTATTAGTTATTAAAAATTTATTAAACTCTTTCTAGAGTTAATTTTTTTAATGCTCTTGCGGAAATATATATTTTTTTAATTTTACCTTTTTCATCTTTAATGCGAACTTTTTGTAAATTAGATTTCCAAATTCTTCTGTTCGCATTCATTGCATGACTACGTCTATTTCCAAATAATGTAGATTTTCCAGTGATATAACATTTACTCATAATATATTAAACTCTTTCTTTTATAAAAAATAATTATTTTATTTATACATATTATATATTATAACAATTATAATGATTTTTTTAAAAATGTTTTTTTTTTTTTTAAATTAATTATTTAATTGAAATTATGTTATAATTATTTGTGTTTTTGTTTTTTTATTATAATTTTAAATGATTTCTTTTTTTATAGAAAATCAATTTAATAAGTAAAAATTAAATTACTGATTTTTATATAGAAAAAATATTATAATTTAATTTTTTTTAAAAAATCATTTCAGAAAATAGTATATTGTTAATATAACATAATTTCAAAATATCTTAAAATAAAATATTAAAAATATAATTATAAATAAAAAAACAAAAAGGAATTTTGTATCATGTTTGAAGAAGAAAAGAAAATTATAGATGGTAATTTATTTAAGCAAATGATAATAAATGGAACTTTGCATTTAAAAAATAATCACGAAATAATAAATAATTTAAATGTTTTTCCTGTTCCTGATGGTGATACTGGAACTAATATGCAAATGACTATGATGGAAGGTGTTAAAAAACTTTCACTTACAAATGATTGTTCGATTATTGAAGTGGCTAAAATTTTAAATGATGCTTTATTAATCGGTTCTAAGGGTAATTCAGGAGTTATTTTATCTCAATTTTTTTCAGGTATTTATGAACAAATTAAAATTTTTAAAAAAAAAGAAATTAATATTGAAGAATTTATTCAATCTCTTGTTAGCGGTTATAAAAAAGCTTATGATTCTATATTAGAACCTGTAGAAGGAACTATTTTAACTGTTTTAAGAGAATCAATTGAAAAAGTTAAAGAAAAAAAAAGAGATATTCATTCAATTAAAAAGTTAATACAAGAATTAATTAAATATTCTAAAATTTCTTTAAATAATACTCCTTATTTGCTTGATGTTTTAAAACAATCTAATGTAGTAGATAGTGGAGGTGCTGGTTTTATTTCTTTTTTAGAAGGTATTTCAATGTATTTGAATAATATTCCGATAAAAGAAATAAAAAAAGAAAGATTATCAGATATATTTTCAGAAACTGAAATTTCACATAATAATTTAAAAGAAACTGAAATAAAATATAATTATTGCACTGAAATGGTTATTAAATTATTTCCTAATATAAAATTTAATAAAGAAGAAAAAGAAAAAGAATTTTCTTCTAAAGGTGATTCTTTAATTTTAATAAAAAAAGATGAATTAATAAAGATTCATATTCATACTAATCATCCAGAATTTATTTTAAATAATTTATCTTTTTATGGAGAATTAGTTAAATGTAAAATTGACAATATGAAAGAACAAAATAAAAATATTGTTAATTCAAATAATCAAAAAAAAGCAAATAAAGATGAGTATGTTATTATTTCTGTTTTTTCTGGAAAAGAAGTTCAAAGTATTTTTAAAGAATTAAAAGTTGATTATTTAATTAATAATAAAAAGGAAGATTCTTTTTTTGAAGATTTGAGAAATATTTTATCTAATCTTGAAAGAGAAAAAAATAAGAATATTATTATTTTGCCTAATAATAAACAAATGTTGTTTAAAACTATTCAATTAACTAAAAAATATTCAGAATTAAAAATACATATAATTAAAACAGAAAATATAGCTCAAGGTTATAGCGCTCTTTTAGCTTTTGATGAAAATTTATCTTTAAAAGAAAATTTAACAAATATGAAGGTAAATATTCAAAAAAACAAAATAGGCGAAATAACTTATGCTAATAAAATTAACACTGAAAAATATAATAAAGAAAAAGATAATTTTTTAGCTTTATTACAAGGTAAAGTTGTGGATTATCATAAAGACTTAATTTTTTTAGCTAAAAAATTATTAAAACAAATAATTACTTCTAAAAATAATTTTTTAACTATTTTTTATCATAAAAAACCTATTTTTGAAAAACAATTATCTCAATTAGAATTTTTTGTTGAAAAACAATATCCTCATTTAGAAATAGAAAAAATAAAAAATGATAATCACCTTTCTCCTTATATATTGATTCTAGAATAATTATTCTAGAATATTTGATATTTTAAATAAAAAAATAAATAAGAAAAAAATAATAAAAACAAATTTATTATTTTTTCTTTTTTATTAATTATGAATTTTATAATGTGGGTATGGCGGAATGGTATACGCGCATGTTTGAGGGGCATGTGAGAAATATTTTCTCTTGTGAGTTCGAGTCTCATTATCCACACCAAAATTAAAAAATTTAAAACAAATAAATCTAATAAAATTAAATTTTATTATATTTATTTGTTTTAAAATCAAAAAAAATAGATTATCAAAATATAAAAAATAAAAAACCTCTTTTTTTAGAGGTTTTAACTTTTTAACTTAATTATTCATCTTTTAAAATTAATTTTTTATTTTTTATTTCAATTGAATGAAAAAATCTTAATACGATAAAAATCAACAAAATTATAAAACTTAAAAAGAATAAATATTTATCTTCAGGGTTAGGAAAGCAACATACTTCGCTCCAATAATTGCTTATTTGTATTTTAGTTTTTTCATTATATTGGTAAATTTTATCGTTTTGTTTGTCTACTTTTAAATTTATAGTTTTGTCTTTTCTTTCTAAATAAGGAGAATCATAACCTACAAATAAAGCATTTTTTTTTATATTTTCTTTGTTTAATAAGAAATTAATAAAATCATATGCTGCTTCTTCATTACTACCCTTCGGCAATACTAATCCATCTATCCAAACATTAGTTCCTTTTTTAACTTCATTATCATCTGAAAAATCATAAAATTGTAAATTATTATTTTGCTCTATTAAGTATCTAGCGTCTCCTGAATAAGTTAAAGATATATCATATCGTTCTCTATCTTTTATTTTCATATTATCTAATAATTGATCTGTTATAAAAAATAAATTATTGTTCTGTTTTTTTAATTTTATTAGCCAATTTTTAGCTTTTTCTATATCTTTTTCGTTTATTCCACTAATATCTCCATTGGTAGCTTTTAAACCTAAAAAAATTCCTTCAAAAGCATTATTATATAAAGAAATTTTGTAATTTGGATTATTTAAAATTTTTTTCCAATTTGATTTTATCATTTCTTTGGAAAATTTATTTTTGTTGTAAAGTAATCCTAATTTTCCCCAAAAGTAAGGTATAGAGTATTCTTTAAATATTTTGTTTTGATTGATTTCATTTACTGATTCGAATAGAGGTGTAAATTTTAAATTATCTTTTTTTTTAATTTTTAATAAATAATCATTTTTTAATTGTTCTATTGCGTATTCACTTAAAATGGCTATATCATATTGATTACCAGCTTTAATTTTGTTAATTGCTAATTCATTAGAAGAGAAAAAACTTTGTTTTACATTAAATTTATCTGATTTTTTGTTATAATCATCGATAATTTCTGGATCTATATATTCGTTCCAATTAAATAATGAAATGATTTGTTTTTCTTTTTTATTTTTTGATAGAATTATACTTATGAAAATATAAATTATTATAATAAATAAAGAAATTGTAAAAAATAATATTTTTTTTTTCATTTTTTTATAGAATCTTTTCTTAATTTATAATAGTCTAATAATATTTTGAATAAAACAAATAAAATTAAAATAGAAGATAATGCGTTAATAGTTGGATTTATTGTTCCTTTTAAACTATAAATATAAGCGGAAATATTTTGATAATCAGAACCTCCAGCGAAATAGGATATAATAAAATCATCAAAAGATAAAGCAAAAGCTATGCCAGCACTAGCAATCATAGTACCTTTTAGTTGTGGTAAAATAACTTTTATTAATGTTTGAAAAAAAGTTGCTCCCAAATCATAAGCTGCTTCAAATAAATCTGAATCTAAATCACAACATTTTGTATAAACAGCTATTAAAACATATGGTATGCTAAATGAAATATGAGATAATAACATTCTCCAAAAACTATTGTTTAAACCTATAAAACTGAATAAAACAAAAAGAGCTAAAGCGTTAATTATTTCTGGTATTATAATAGATAATTGATTTGCATTTAAAATTAATTTATTCCATTTTTTATTATAATTCATTAATGAAATTGCTGCCAAAGTTCCAAAAACTGTAGAACAAATAGTAGATAAAATAGCTATTTTAAATGTAATTATTATTGAATTTTTAACTGTTGTATCAGTAAAAATTTTATAATACCATTTAAAACTAAATTTATTAAAATGAACTAAAGATGATATTCTTCCTTCGCTTTCATTAAATGAGAATATAATTAAAGATATGATTGGCAAATAAATAAAAAGAAGAACCAAAACTAAATATAAAAAAGATATTCTTTTTTTACTTATTTTTAACATATTTATTTTTAACTCTTTCTGGAGGATCAATTTTAAAGAAAATTAAAATATAAAACATTAAAAAAGTTAAATTTACTGCTATGGCACAAGCACTTTTAATATCTCCGCTTAAAAAAGTCT
This sequence comes from Texas Phoenix palm phytoplasma, assembly GCF_005774685.2. Classification (GTDB taxonomy): domain Bacteria; phylum Bacillota_I; class Bacilli_A; order Acholeplasmatales; family Acholeplasmataceae; genus Phytoplasma. The sequence continues at coordinate 139,365 of NZ_VBRA02000009.1, forward strand.
TGTTTTCTATTAATTCGCTAATAACATTTACATTAGATGGACCTAAATATTTAGGAACAACAATATTTGTCACTATTTGTAATAAAACTATAGCATTTCCTGTAATTAATCCAGGCAAAGATAAGGGAAAAATAATTTTTCTGAAAATTTGTGTTGTATTAGCTCCTAAATCTTTTGCAGAATCTATTAAAGAATTGTCTATTTGGGTTATGCTTAAATAAATTGATAAAAACATATATGGTAAAAATAAATATATAAAACCAATAAACATTGAAACGTTAGTTTCCAATAAATTTGTATTTAAAAAAATTTCTATTAAAGAAAAAATTTGTACTAAAGCTTGTGTTTTTAGTATCATATTAATCCAAATAGTTCCATTTATTAGTAGAACTAAAATAGCTTGAGTAAAAATTTTACATTGAGATACTATATAAGCTAAAGGATAAGTTATAATTACTATAAACATAGTAGCTATAATAGCAATAGTTATTGATCTCAACAATACATAAATATAAGATAAATTAGTGTAAAAATTTTTGTAATATTCTAAAGTAAATACTATTTGAAAAAGACTGTGATTATTATATTTTTGAATAGAATCAAAAATAATAATTAAAATAGGAGTTAAAATGAAAAACACAAGAATTATTAAATAAGGTAAAGCTAAATATTTTGCCCATTTATTAAATCTATTATGCTCAACATAAGTCATATTATGACCATACCTCCATTACATGTAGATCTTCTGGTTTAAAAAAAATTCCTACTTTTTTGTTTATTTGTATAAAATCAGTTGTATGAATTTTATATTTTCTATATTGAGTATTTACTATAACTTCCCAATAAACTCCTTTAAATAAAGTAGAATGTACTATTCCTTTTAATAAACCTTTTTCATAATCAACTATATCAATGTCTTCAGGTCTAATCACTATGTCTACTTTTTGATTTTTTTCAAATCCATAATCAACACATTTAAAATTTTTTTCGTCAAAAAAAACTAAAAAATCTTTTTTCATTTTGCCTGAAATTAAGTTAGATTCTCCTATAAATTGAGCTATAAATTTATTAGCTGGTTCATTATAAATATCTTCAGGAGTTCCTATTTGTTGAATCTCTCCATGATTTATAACAACTATTTTATCGCTCATTGTTAAAGCTTCTTCTTGGTTATGAGTTACAAAAATAAAAGTAATACCTGAATTTTTTTGTATTTCTTTTAATTCATATTGCATTTCTTGTCTTAATTTTAAATCTAAAGCTGCTAAGGGTTCGTCTAATAAAAGTACTTTTGGTTCATTAATTAATGCTCTTGCTATTGCTATTCTTTGTTGTTGTCCTCCTGAAAGTTGACTTATTTCTCTTTTCTCTAAACCCTTTAGACCTACTAATTTTAAATAATGCAATACTTTTTCTTTTATTATTTTTTCTTTTTGTTTTGAAGATAAAAATTTCTTTTTCAAATTATATAAAATATTTTTATTTTCTTTTTTTAAATTATAAATTTGTTCCTTGTATTCTTTTTTTAATTTTTTTATTTGTTTTTTCGTATCTTTATCGCAAAAAAAAATATTAATCCAAAACATAAAATAATTTTTTGGGTAATTTAATATTTTTTTTAATTGATCATTATAATTTTTTCTAATTTGTTTTATTTTATTTTTTAAATTAAAATTTATAGTTTTAATTTCTTCTTGAACATTTAAATTAAAATTTTTTATTCTTAAACTAAAAGCTATATTTTCAAAAACATTTAAATGTGTAAATAAAGCATATTTTTGAAAAACAGTATTTATTAATCTTTCGTGAGGAGGAATTTGAATTATGCTTTCATTATTAAAAAGAATATCTCCGCTGTTAAATTCATCAAAACCTCCAATTATTTTTAAAATAGTTGTTTTTCCACAACCTGAAGGGCCTAATAAAGTAACAAATTCATTTTTTTTAATTTGTAAATTAATATTTTTTAAAATTATTTGATTATCAATTACTTTTGTTATAGATTTTAATTCTATTAAGTTTATCATTTTTTTAAATTATCCTTTCTTTCGGAAGAACATAATAACTTTATAATTTTAAAAATATTTATTTTTAATCAATAAAAATTTTTTTTATTTATCGTAAGAGGATAATATTGCTAAAAAAGCTTTTTGTGGTAATTTTACTTTTCCTAATGATTTCATTTTCTTTTTCCCCTTTTTTTGTTTTGCTAAAAGTTTTTTTTTACGAGTTACATCTCCACCATAACATTTATCAATAACATTTTTTCTCATTGATTTAATAGTTTCTCTTGTTATAATTTTTTTACCTAAAGATGCTTGTATAACTATTTCAAACATTTGCCTTGGTATTAATTCTTTTAATTTTTGGCAAATTACTTTCCCTCTATTATAAGCAAAATCTTCGTGAACAATAAAAGATAAAGCATCTACTACTTCTGAATTTAATAAAATATCTACTTTTTTTAAATTACTAGAATAATATTTATCTAATTGATAATCAAAAGAAGCATATCCTTTGGTGGCTGATTTTAATTTATCAAAATAATTATAAATAACTTCTAAAAGAGGTAATAAATATTTTAGAGTTACTCTTTTATTATTTAAATATTGAATATTTTGTAAAATTCCTCTTTTTTTTTGAGAAATTTCCATTACTGAACCAATATATTCTTCAGGACAAGTAATAAAAGCCATTAAAAAAGGTTCTTCTGTTCTTTCTATTGATTGATTGATTGGCCATTTGTTTAAATTATCTACAATAATTTTTTTATTTGGTTTTTGATAAACATGAAAAACTACAGAAGGGGCAGTTATAATTACTTCTATGTTGAATTCTCTTATTATTCTTTCTTTTGTTATTTCCATATGTAATAGTCCTAGAAATCCTATACGAAAACCAGCACCTAACATATTTGAATTTTCTTTTTCATAAACTAAAGAAGAATCATTTAATTTTAATTTTTTCAACGCTTCTTTTAAATTATGATATTTATTAAATTCTGCAGGAAATAATCCGCAAAAAACTACAGGATTTATTTCACGATAACCTGGTAAAGGAGATACTTTATTATATCTACTTAAAGTAATAGTATCTCCTACTTTAATGTCTTCTATGTTTTTAATAAATGCATTTAAATATCCTATATCTCCTGCTGATAAGAATTTTTTTGGAATAGGATTAGGATTAAATATTCCCACTTCCATTACTTCATAAGTAGCTTTTGTGGAAATAAAACGAATTTTATCTCCTTTTTTAATAATACCATTAATAATTCTAATAGAAGGAACTACTCCTTTATAAGGATCAAAAAATGAATCAAAAATTAAAGCTTGTAAAGGAGCATTTATATCTCCCTTAGGAGGTTTTATATTCTTTACAATACTTTCTAAAATATTTATTACTCCTTCTCCTGTTTTTCCACTTGCTGCAATAATTAAATCATCTTTTATTCCTAATGTTTCTTTTATTTCTTTTTTTGTTTTTTCTATATTAGCGTTAGGCATATCTATTTTATTTAAAATAGGAATAATAGTTAAATTATTTTCTAATGCTAAATAAACATTATTTAAAGTTTGAGATTGAATTCCTTGAGTAGCGTCTATAATTAATAAAACTCCTTCACATGCTGCTAATGATCTAGAAACTTCATAATTAAAATCTACATGCCCCGGAGTATCTATTAAATGCATAATATAATTATTTTTATCTAAAGATAAATAATTTATTTCTATTGCATTTAACTTAATAGTTATACCTTTTTCTCTTTCTAATTCCATTGAATCTAGAAATTGATTTTTCATTTTTCTTTTGTCTATTGTATTAGTAATTTCTAAAATACGATCTGCTAATGTAGATTTTCCATGATCTATATGCGCAATAATGCTAAAATTTCTTATTTTCTTTTTTCTTTGATTAATTTCATCAAAATTCATATATATTCCTTCATTAATAAGAATAATTTTAATTTCTTTTTTTTCTTTTAAAATTTTTTTTTTCTATTTCTTCCAATAAAGATAAATAATTGTTATATCTTATTTTAGGAATTAAACCTTTATCACAAATTTCTTTGATTTTACAATTTTTTTCTTTTATATGTAGGCAATTAAAACCGAAAAAACATTTTGTAGAAAAAAAAACAAAATCATTATAGAAATTTTTAACTTCATTAAAATTTATGTCAGATAAATTTAGTTTTGTAAATCCAGGTGTGTCAGCAATATAACCTTCGTTAAAAAAATATAATTTAGAATTTTTAGTTGTGTGCTTTCCTCTATTTGAACCCTTAGAAACTTCTTGTGTTTTTAAATTTAAAGAAGTAATAGCATTGATTAAAGTAGATTTTCCTACTCCAGTTTGTCCAGCTAAAATAGTAACTTTATTTTTAAATATTTTATATAAATTTTCTAAACCTATTTTATTTTTACTATCTACAAAATTTATATCGTAAAATTGTTCATAATATAAAATTTTTTGTTTGAATTCTTTTAATTCTTCTTGATTTAATAAATCTATCTTAGAAAAAATTAAATTTACTTTAATTTTATATTTATTTAATATTAATAAAAATTTATCTAATAATTTAAAATGAAATTTTGGTTTTTTCAAAGAAAATACTAATAAAGCTTGATTAATATTTGCTATATTAGGTCTTTTTAAAGAATTAAATCTCGGCATTATTGAATCTATTAAAAATACATCATTTTTTTTTTCATAAAAAACTATATCGCCTATTTTTATTTCTATTTTTTTTAAAATTTTATTTTTATTTTTGTCTACAGAACAATATCTTAATTTACCTTTTATTTTAGCATAGTGTTTTTCTTTTGTTTCTAAATCAATGATAACATATTCTTTTACTAAAAATTCAATTACGATTCCTTTTTGCAAAAATTATTCCACACTTTTCTATAAAGTATTTATTATATATAAATATTCTATACTATAGTTTTCTTTTTTTGAAAAAAAATAATATAATTTTTAAATTATCTTATTGTTGCTTTATATTTTGTTTTAATTTTATTTTCTATTTTATTCATAATTTCTTTTACAATATTTTTTTGCAAATTTTTACTTTGATCATTAAAAATTAATCTAAAAGATAAAGAATATTCTTTAGAAGAAAATTTTTTATCCTGATAAACATCTATTAATTCGCAATTTATTAATATATCAGTTATTTCTTCTGATAAAGTTTTTAAAATAGTTTCATAGTTATATTTTTTTTCTACTAAAATACTTAAATCTCTTACTATAGAAGGTAATTTAGTTATTTCTTTAAAATTTATTTGTTTTTGTTTTTTTTGAAAAAATTCTTTTTTTAAAGTTAATTCTAAAATAAATGCATTTTTTAAATTGTAAAATTTCTTCAGAGAAGGATGAATTTCTCCTATAAAACCAACTTTTTCATTTTCAAAAAAAATATCAATTTGATTACCCGGATGTAAGTTGCAATAACTTTTGCTTTTGTATAACAAAAAATTAATATTCAAAAATTTTTCTATTTTTTTTAAAACTCCTTTTAATATAAAAATAGAACTATTTATATTTTCTTTAATCCAACCAGAATTAATAAAAATTCCGTTTATTCCTAATGATAAATGTAAAATTTCTTCAGTTTTTTTATTATTTTCTTTTTTGTAAATATTTCCTATTTCAAAAAAAGAATTATCAAAGTTATTATATTTTTGATTATAACTCAAAACTTCTAACATATTTCCGCTTAAATTTTGTCTTAAAATAGATCTTTCTTGGGAAAGTGGTTTTTTTAATGATAAATAATTTGATTCTTTACCAATTAAAAATAATGAACAATTTTGTGAATTTACTAAACTATAAGTTATTATTTCGTGAAAACCTAAATTAATTAGTAAAGATTTTAATTTATTTATTTTTTTTTGTTCATCAGAAATTAAATTTTTTTTAATTATTTTTTTATTTTCTATAGTATCATAACCATTCATTCTCACTAAATCAGCGATTATATCTTCTTGCGTTTCTATATCATGGCGTCTTAAAGGTGGTATTACTTCTAAATTGTATTCATCTAAAATTTTTATTTTATAATCTAAATTTTTTAAAAAATTTATTATTTTTTTTAAATCTAAGATAATTCCTGTTTTTTTTTGAATAAAATCTAAATTTATTAAAATTCTTTTTTTTAAAATTTTTTCTCTAAAAATAGAAATTATATTATCGTTTATAATTATTTCTTTATTTAATTTTTTTAAAATAAAAACAGCTTGATTTAAAGAATTTTTTATTAATAAAGGATCGAAACCTCTTGACCAGTTTATAATTTTTTCATTTTTAATATTTAATCTTTTGCTTGTTTTAAAAATATTTTGGTATTTGAAATAGCTAGACATAATTAAAATTTTATCTGTTTTTTCATTTAAATTATTTTCTTCATTATTAATTAACCCAATTAATGAAATTATTTTGTTTTTATTTTTTAAAATTAAATCTTCATTTTTTAAAAAATATTCTTTTCCGCCAGAAATAATAATTTTTTCATTATCATAAGAGTTTCTAATTTTGAGGTTATAGTCTGATATATTAGAAACATCTATAACATCTAAAGGAACTCCTGTTTCAATTAGAACTAAATTTATTACATCTATAATATTATTTACTGGAGTTATATCGTGAAATGCTAAAAAACTTCTTAACCACAAAGGAGATTCTTGTACTTTTACATTGGTTAAATAAATATAATGAAATTCTTGACAATTTTTATTTTTTAATTCAATTTTAAAAGGATTTTTTTTATTAATTATATCGAGATTATTTAATTTTGGTATTACTAAATTAGCATGATTGTAATTATTATTTATTAAAATTGCTTTTAAATCTTTAGCAAATCCTAAATAAGATAACAAATCTCCCCTATCTGGAGTTATAGATAATTTTAAAAAAAATCCTTTCATGGATAAATAATTTAAAGCACAATTTCCTATAATAGCTTTAGAGTCTTTTTCATCTAAAATTAGAATACCTTTTTTTTCTTCATCTGATAAAATTTCATTTTTCAAATTTATTTCTTTAGCAGAACAAATTACTCCTTGAGATTCTATTCCTAAAATTGTTTTTTTATTAACTTTGAGAGAATTTTGTCCTAAATAAGCTCCTTCTAATGCTACTATTACTTTTTTTTTAATTTTAATATTATCAGCACCACAAATGATAGATAAAATTGACGAACCAATATTTACTTGTACTAAATTTAATTTTTGGGAGTTTGGTATTTTTTTAAATGATAAAATTTCACCTATTAATAATTTTTTATTATTTTTATTTAAAATATACTCATTTTCTACTTCTATCATATGATTATTAATTAATGATTTTAAAAAATTTAAATCCAAATTTGTATATGAAATATATCTTTTTAAAATATTTTCGTTAATTATCATTTTTTTATATACCTTTGCGTTAAATTAATGTAATAATTTTATAATTTTTTTCTAATAAAAAAATTTAACTATATTTTTTAAATTATAAATTTTTTAGTGATAATATATTAATTTTTAATCAATAAATTGATTTAAAAATCTAAAATCATTATTATAAAAATGTCTAATATCTTTTATTCCGTATTTTAACATTGTTATTCTTTCGATTCCTATACCAAAAGCAAAACCATTAAATTTTTTTGGATCATAACCGCCCTTATAAAGAACTTTAGGATGAATTAAACCTGCACCCATAATTTCTAAAAAAATTTTTTTATTTTCTTTGTTTTTCATTATTAAATCTACTTCTAAACTAGGCTTAGTGAAAGGAAAATAAGAAGGTCTAAATCTTAATTCTTGTTTTTCTCCGAAAATCTCTTTTATTAAATTAATAATAATTTCTTTTAAATCTTTTAAATTTACATTATAATCAATCATAAAACCTTCTAATTGAGTAAATTGATGACTATGTGTTTCATCATCTTTATCTCTCCTATAAACTTTACCTGAAGAAATAATTTTTAAAGGTTTTGAATTATTATTTAACATAGCTTTTATTTGAACTGAAGAAGTATGAGTTCTTAAAAGTGTTTTTGAATCTATATCAAGATAAAAAGAATCTTGCATATCTCTAGCTGGATGATCTTTTTCTATGTTAAGCATTTCAAAATTATATAAATCTGTTACTATTTCTTTTCCTTCGATAATTGAATATCCTAATTTTAAAAAAAATTTTTCTATTTGTTTAATCGTTTTGTTTAAAGGATGAAGAGAACCTTTTTTAAAATTAAATTCTGGTAAAGTTATATCTGTTTCATCTTTTTTTAAAATTTGTTCTAAATGTTTTTGTTCTAAAAAAAATTTTTTTTCTTTTAATAAAAAAATAATTTTTTCTTTTAAAAAATTAATTTTTTGTCCTGCTGTTTTTTTATCTTCTTGTGAATTAAAATTTTTAATTTCTTTTAATAAAAAAGAAAAATAACCATTTTTTCCTAAATAAGATATTTCTAATTCGGTTATTTTTTTTATTTCTTGTGTTTCTTTTAATTGTTGTGTTATTTTATTTTTTATTTTTTCTATTTTTTCTTGTAATTGACAAATATTTTTTTTCATAATTAGAATTTATAAATCCTTTTTTATTTTTATAAATATTAATTTTATAAAAATAAATATCTTTTTTAAAAATTTTAAAAAATTTAATTTTAAAAAAATTTATATAAAAATTTTATTTTTATTTTTTAAAATTTTTTTTTTTAAAAAAAATAAATTTATTTTCAGTTCCTTTTAATATTTTCGTTATATTATTATAATGTTTTAAAAAAATAATTATACTTATTAACCATATAAAAAATATTTCAAATGATTTAATAGAATTATGATTGAAAAAATGAGAGTTTAACAAAGCTATATTAACAATTAAAGTTGCTATTATAGAAGCTAAAGAAGCATAACCAAAGCAAAGTAAAAAAATAATAAAAGTGAAAATACCTAATATTCCGATACTAATGTTTATACCAGAAATAACTCCTACAGAAGTAGCAATAGCTTTGCCACCTTTAAAATTATTAAAAATAGAAAAAATATGACCTATTATTGCTGCTATACCGAAAAAAATTCTTTTTTCTTTAATTGAATTATCTAAATTCAATATATTGTAAAAATTGTTTTTAATCAAAAAGATAGCTAAAAATCCTTTTAAAAAATCTAAAATAAATACAATTATAGCGTATTTAAAACCTAAAATTCTTGCAGCATTTGAAGAACCAATGTTTTTAGAACCTAAAAAACGTAAGTCTTTTTTTTTAAAAATTTTACCTATTAATAAACCAAAAGGAATAGATCCGATTAAATAAAAAATAGTAACAAGAATTACTGTTAAAAATTCATTATTCATATTCATAATATTTTACATTCCTTTTTTTATCTAAAAAACATTTTTTTTATTAATTATAACATATAAAATATGTTAGAATAAATCAAAATAACAATTTTTAATGCGAATGATTATAAATTTTTTTAATTTTTTTTTTCATGGACAATAATAAAATAAAATTAATTAAGTTTGAAGTTATTATTGGAATTATATTTAATATCCAAAGTACAAAAAAACTCTTAATATTATGATTTTTTAATATATTTAAAAAAAATTTTAACCCATTGTTGTTTAAATTATAATTATTTTCCAATAAATTTTTAATACGATAAAAAAAAACAATATATCCGTTTAAAGTTCTAGAGATACTTTGCAATAATATTAAAAAAATTAAAAATAAAATTGTTTTTTTATTCAAAATAGATTCTTTTTCTTTATTTTTAAAGCTTAAACATAAAATAACATATGACAAAATAGGAACAAAACTTCCTAATAATATATTTAAAGTTAAATTATAATTATCTTTTGTAAAATTTTTTTTTAAATTATTCATTAAATTAAACCAATCATTATAAATAATATATCTAGGTAAAGAATAAGTAAAAGTATCCAAAATAAAATATATAATGATGATAATAAAAGCATGTCTGAATTTAAATAAAAAACATACAATAAATAAAGGAAAATGCCAAAATACCCAAAAATTAGAATAAACTATGGGCATTTTTATTCTAAATGGTAATAAAAAATTTAATTGAGATAAAATTAAACATAAAGAAATTAAAAAAGCTCCTAAAGTAATTTGTTTTAAATTTATATTTTTTATTTTCATGTTAACCTTTTTATTAATTAATATAAAATTTTTTTAAAAAAATCATTATTAACATTTATATTTATTTATTTTTTATTTCTTTAATAAAAAAAAATTAAAAAAACGAATAAAAAATTTAAAATAAATAAAAATTTATTATTTTTTTTATAAAAATTATTATTTATTTTAAATTTTTATTCTTATTTTCATTTAAATTTTTATAATTTTTTTTAAATAAGATTTAAAAAAAGTAAATTTAAACGAACTAATCATTAATAAATTAAATTTTTACTAATTAATTATAAAATTTTTATTATTAAAAGTCAATTATGTTTTTTTTAAAAAAAATAATAAATTTTTGTAAATTTATAAAATAACTTTAGTTATAATAATATTTTATTATTTTTAATAATCTAAAAATAGATATTTTTTCAAAAAATTAAACTAAAAAACCACTTTTTTAAAAAAAAATTTTAAAATTTATATATTTTTATACAATAATGAAAAAAAAATTTTATTTTTTAATATTTTTAGTTTACATAATATACATTATAGGAAGTAATATAAAACAAAAAAGAACCTAATAAACGACATTTTAAAAAAGTGATTTTTATAAATTTTTTTAAAATTTTTTAATTAGATTAAAAATAATATAATTTGCAAAAAACATGTAAAAAAGGAGTTTTTTGAATTATTTTTTTTTGCAATATTATTCAATTAATATTATTTATAATAATATTTTATTATTAAAACTAAATATAATATTTTTTTTTATTTCAAAATAAAAAAATATATTATAATAAAAATTGTTTATTATTAAATTTAATAACTAAATTTTTACATTTTTTTATATTTTAATAATTTTAACAATAAAAAAATAAAATTAGAAAAGAAGGAAGAATATTGAAATTAAAAAAAATAATATTAATGTCTTTAATATTTTTAATTTTATTTATTACTAATTTTTTCAACTATTATAATATTGACATTTTAAAAATAAATTTTTTAGCAAAAAAAAATGAAAAAATATACAAAAATATTTATATTAAAGATGAAAAAAAATATGAATTAAAAGGTTCTAATCAATCTTCTTTTGTTAATAATATATATTATTCAAAAAATCAAATAAAAATAAAGAACAAAAATAAAATTTTTGATGAATATGGAAATCAATTTTCTGATTTTTCTTGTTCTGAAATTAATCAAAAAATAAATCATTTAGAAATTCAAATAAATGAATTAAAAAATAAAAATAATCAATTAAATATGGAAGCTAAAATTAAAGCTATTCAAATTGATAACATAAAAAGAAAATTATTATTAAAAGCTCAATTTACAGTTCCAAAAGATTCTGAATTGGACTCTTTAGTTCCTGAAGTAAATAAAATCATTCAAGAAGTAGGGCGAGAAAGATGCATAAAACAATAACGAACTAACCAATCGTAACGATCGTGATAATATCGTACATCATTTCTTTGGTTCATAAAATGAAAAAATTATGAATTATAGCAGAAGAAAAAAGCAAATTGAGAAAATCATAACCAAATAGATTTTGCAAGATGACGTGCTCATGGAAAAAAGATGAAATTCTTCTAAGGGAAAAAAGAAAAATTTGATAGAAAAAAATTTTTTAAATTAATTTAAAATATTTTTTATTTTTATTGTTTACGTTAATTTATTTTTACTTCGATAAATTAAATTATCAAACTTTTTATTTTTTTAATAAAACAATAAAAAACCTTATATATATTCTTGAGATTATCCATCCTAAAAGCACAAGGTATTGTTTTATAGTAACTTCTATCTCCCTAAGTCTTTATTAAAGAAATAATAAAAATAATTTAATTAATATTAGATAAGGGAAAAGCAGAACCATAGTAGTCATAGTATATTCAAAACTTTAATTGGAATATTAAAGTATAATGATCTATCAAGGAAAAAGTTAATAACTTTTACAAGGCGAAAGGGAAAACAAGTTTTTAATAAAAATTATGAAAAATATAATTTTTATAATAATTATTAAAAAATTTTATTTCTTTAAATATAATAAATTTCAAATAATTATAATAAAAATTAAATTAATCTTCATAAAATAATTAAACTATGTAACCGCTATGTGCTTGGAAACTTGCTTGCATGGTGGTGTGCGGGGCTTAAAGATAATAATTTTTTTAAACGTCTTAATTCTATCGCGATAATAAATTAAAAATGAAAATAATATTTTTGGAAAAAGAAAAAAAAAATTTAGAAGAAAAAATAATAAAATGAAAAAAGAAAAATTATGATTTGTTTGGAACTTTACACGCTTTTTATTTTTTAAAATTCTTTAAGACTAACTATTAAGTTAGTCTTTTTTTTTAAAAAGAATTAAATAATTTTTATATTTTTCCAAAAATATTTTCTTAATAAAAACTTAATTTAGTATAAATACCAAGAAAATGAATTTAAAAAACTATTATTTGATGTTAATAAAATTATATTCAATTTAAATTAATCTAAAAGTTCTTATTCTTAAGAGGTATTTTTTTTATTTAAAAAAAACAAAAAAGATATTTTAATTATATAAATATTAAAGAAGAATAAAAAATGTTAAATATGTTAAAATAACTATGTATTATAAAATTTTTTAAAGAGAATAAAAAATTATGTTTAAAATAATGAAAAAAAAAATAAAATTGTTTTTTTGTTTGATTTTTTTATTTGTTTCATTAATTATTTGTTTTTTTGCATTATCTGGAAAAAAAATTATTAAATTATATGAAAATAAAATCCCACTTTTAGAAACTAAAGTTAAAATTTTAAAAGAATGGGAAATTGTTGATTCTAAAGAACAAAAACAAAAGATGATTGAAATTCATTATATTTTCAATGGTCTTAATGGTATTGGTTATTATCAACAACAAATTGAAAATAATGAAAAACAAATTTCAGAATTAAAAAATCAATTAGAAAAAGAAATAAAGAGCAAAAATAATGCTTTTAAAATTATTGAATTAAAAAATAAAATAGAAGATATCGGGTTAGAAACTTATGGAAAAGCTTTTTTTGAAAAAATAGAAAATAAATATCTTAATGAAGAAAAAATATCTTTCTTAGGAGAAGAAGAAAGTAGTTTAACATCGAGAATTAAATTACTATCTGAACCAAATAATCTTGCTAGTTATATTAAAAAACGTTATCCTTTTAATCATTGGAAAAAATACGAAGATAATTATAATTATTTAACTTTAAACGGATTTGAAAGTGCTTCTTTTAAAAAAGAAAGTGATAGTGATTTATGGCTTTATATTAAAATAGAAAAACAAAAAAACAAATTGACAGGTGATAATTATTTAATTATTAAATACAAAGGGCCTAAACAATTATTAGGTGAAGACAAAGACTATTATCTAGGTAAAGCTTTTATTCAAAATTCAAACTTTAAACTAACCGATTTTAATTTCTATTTTAACCCTAAGAGAAAAATTTTATCTATTTTCAAGGAAAAAAATAATAATAAAACTCAAAAAAGATAAACTATAAAAATCCTATGAAAAAAAATTTAAAAAGAGAAAAAAAATATATTAATTAATAAAAAAAGACTAACTGATTAGTTAGTCTTTTTTCAATTTGAAAAAGTTAAAAATTTTTAATTATTATCTTTTTTTATAAGAAAAGATTATTTTTTTGGATTTTATTTTTTTGTAAAAAATCATTTAAGGCGAAGATACAATATTTTTTAATTTTAGTTTGATTATAATTAAAATTTAAAGGAACATTTTTATCAATAGAAACTAAAAGACGGTTAAAAAAAACTTTTTTTTTGTATTCTATTAATTTTTTTTTTATTCTAACATCTATTTTTTCTAAATTATTAAAAATATTTTCTAAATTATCAAATTTATTTAGTAATTTAGAAGCTGTTTTTGGACCTATAGAAAAAACACCTTCTATATTATCTGATTTATCTCCTACTAAACTTTTAAAATCTATAATTTGATTTGGTTTTAATTGATATTCTTTCCATAATTTTTCAATATCGTAATATATTGTTCTAGATAAACCTTGTTTTATCAAACAAACATGAATATTTTCATCAATTAACTGTAAAAAATCTTTATCACTGGAAAAAATCAAAACAGGTATATTATCATTACTTGCTTGTTTTGCTAATGTTCCTATAATATCATCTGCTTCATAATTTTCTTGAGAATAATATTTAATTCCTGACAAAAATAAATATTCTTGAATCATTTTTATTTGTTGAATTAATGAATCAGGCGTAGTAGGTCTGTTTTTTTTATATTTTTGGCATAATTCATGTTTTTTAGTTTTTGTTTTTAAATCAAATGCCACGCAAATATAATTTTTTTGATTATTTTGTTCTAAAATTTTTTTAAACATTTGTATAAAAACTATTAAAGCATTAACATCTTGTCCTTGAGAATTTTGCATTTCATGATTTTTTTTATAACAAGTAGCATAATAAGCTCTAAATATCAAAGAGTTACCATCTATTAGAATTAATTTTTTCATTTTATGTGAAACCTTAAATTTTTTTAATTTTTATCGAAAAATTTTTTAATTATATCTTGTTCATTAGCTAAATCTTCTAATAAATTATTATTTGAAAAATTACCCATTTTTTTAGATATTTCTTTTTGTTTTTTAATGAAGCTAATTAAATAATTAACATCTTTTAAATTATTACCAGAACCTTTAGAGATTCTTGTTCTCCTTCTGTTATTAGATTCGATTAAATTAGGATTTCTTTTTTCTTCATTAGTCATGCTTTTTATTATGGATTCCATTTTTTTAATAATATCATTTTCTAGAAAAGGTAAGTTTTTTATTTGATTTCCAATACCAGGAATAAAATTCAATATTTTCTTCATAGAACCAATTTTTTTAATTAAATTTATTTGTTTAATTAAATCAAAATAATTATAATCTTCTTGTAAAATTCTATTTAAAATTTTTTGATCTTTTTCTTTATCAATTTTTTCTTCTATATTATCAATTAAAGTTAAAACATCACCCATTCCTAAAATTCTAGAAGCAATTCTTTCTGGATAAAAAATTTCAAAATCATCATCATGTTTTTCAGAGGAAGATATAAATTTAATTGGCAGATTTGTAACAGATTTAATAGATAAAGCAGAACCACCTTTAATATCTGCATCCATCTTAGTTAAAATAACACCTGTAGCGCCTATTTGTTCGTTAAAACTTTTTGCAACAATAGATGATTCTTGCCCTAAAAGAGCATCACAAACTATTAAAACTTCTGAAGGATTAGAAATTGATTTTATTTTTTGTAATTCTTTTATTAATTCTTTATCTATATTTAATCTACCTGCGCTGTCTATAATAACCGTTTCAAAATCATTTATTAAAGCATATTTTAAGCCGTTTTTAATAATATCTAAAACTTTATTGTTTTTTTGAAAGAAAACTTCTACAGAAATTTTTTCTCCTATAGCAATTAATTGTTCGATTGCTCCAAATCTATAAATATCAGCAGCAATTAATAAAACTTTTTTATTTAATTTTTTTTTGATAAAAAAAGATAATTTCCCTGATATTGTTGTTTTTCCACTACCTTGAAGTCCTATTAATAAGATAGTATCTAATTTTTTGTTTAAATTTAAACCTACATTTTGAAATCCTAAAATTTCCGTTAAAGTATCTCTGATAATTTTAATAATTTGTTGTTGAGGATTTAGTCCTTTCAAAACTTCTTTACCTAAAGATTTTTTTTTAATTAATTCGTTAAATCTAGTTATAACTTCATAATTAACATCAGCTTCTAAAAAAGAAATACGAATTTCTTTCATTATTGATTCTATATCTTTTTCTTGAATATATTTTTTATTTTTTATTTTATTAATAATTTTTTGGAAACTATTGTTCAAAAAATTCATATTTCGAGTTCCTTTAAAATTGTTTTTTTATTCTTAAAATTAAACAAAATAAAATGAAATTTTATTTAAATAAATTATTTACATAAGTTTGAATATCGAATTCAATTAAATCATCAACTTTTTCTCCTATGCCGATATATTTTGTTTCTATATTATAAAGATGTTTTATAGCTAAAATTAAACCACCTTTAGAAATACCATCTAATTTAGTCAAAATAACACCGTTTAATGAAATTAAATTATTAAAAATATTTACTTGATTTAATCCATTTTGCCCAGTCATAGAGTCTAAAATTAAAAATTTTTGAAATTCATCATTAGGATTTTGAATTTTTATTATTTTTTTTATTTTTTCTAATTCTTTCATTAAATTAGTTTTATTTTCTAATCTACCTGCAGTATCACATAAAACAATATCAAAATTTTTATTTTTAGCATAAGATAAAGCTTCAAAAATTACATTAGAAGGACTTATCGAAAAAGAATTTATTTTTTTTTTATAAAAAACTTCGCAATTTGTTATTTCTCCCCATGATTTTAATTGTTCAATTGCTCCAGTTCTAAAAGTATCACCGGCAACTAATAAAACTTTTTTTCCTTCTTGTTTAAATTTCATAGCTAACTTGCCGATAGTAGTTGTTTTTCCTGCTCCATTAACACCTACTAATAAAAATATTTTTTTTTTAGAATTCAATTCACTATTATTTTTTGTTTTTAGAACTTCATTTTTTTTTTCTTCGTATAAAAGTAATATTTGTTCTTTAATTAGATTTAAGAATTCTTTAGTTTGTTTAATGTTGTTTTTTTCTAAAGAATATTTAATTCTTTTTATTAATTCTGAAGAAGTTTTAATTCCAATATCAGATTTTATTAATAAAATTTTTAATTCTTCTAATAAAGATATTTCTATAAATTGGTTTTTTTGAATTTTTTTTACCCATTCAGAAAAATTATATTCTAGATTTTTTATTCCTAAAAAATCTATTTTTTTTTCATTTTTATTTTTATTAAATATTTTTTTAAAAAATTCAAACATAATGTGTTATTATCCATAATCTTTTATATTTATAATATTTTTTTTAAATTAAATCTTCTTCTTCTTTGCAAGGAAGAACTTTTTTACATTTAGGAAATGTACTACAACCTAAAAAAACAGAGTATCGTCCTCTTCTTTTTACTAAAAAAGAACCACATAAATCACATTTTTTGTCAGTTAATATAGGTTTAATAGGTTGTATTTCTTTAGAAGCTGTATCATAAAGATCTTTAAATTCATGATAAAAATTTTTTAAAAAATCTACTTTATTAAGTTGACCGTTTGCAATAAAATCTAACTTTTCTTCGATTTTTGCTGTATATTCGACGTTAACAATAGAAGAAAAAAATTTTTCTAATAATTGATATGTTAAAAATCCCATTTTAGTTGGTACAAATTTTTTTTCTACTAAAATTACATAAAACCTTTTTTTTAAAATTTCAATTATATTAACATACGTAGAAGGACGACCAATTTTTAATTTTTCTAATTGTTTAATTAAAGAAGCTTCATTATATCTAGAAGGTGGATTAGTTATTTTTTGAATTTTTTGAATATCTTTTGCTGAGTAAAATTCATTAATTTTTAAAGATGGCAAAATATTTTCCGGATAAGAATATTCTAATGCTTTATAAAAACCTTCAAATAATAATTCATTTCCTTCTGCAGAAAAAAGATAATTATCATTTTGAAAAATAAATTCAGTTCTATTGATAACGGATTCAGTCATAAAACTAGCTAAAGTTCTTTGATAAATTATTTTATATACATTTAATTCATTTTTGTTTAAATAATTTTTAAGAGATTCTGGTTCCTTATTAATATCAGTAGGTCTAATTGCTTCATGAGCATCTTGACTATTTTTATTTTTATATTCTTTATAAGTTCCTAAATATTTTTGTCCATATTTTTTTTTGATAAAATAATTAATTTCTTCCACAAAAGAAGGGGATATTCTGTAAGAATCTGTTCTCATATACGTAATTAAACCTGTTAATTTGCCGTCAATTATAACACCTTCATAAAGTTTTTGAGCAATCATCATAGTTTTTTTAGAATTCATATTAAGAATTTTAAAAGAATCTTGTTGCAAAAGAGAAGTTATATAAGGCTTAGGAGGTTTATTAAGAACTTTTTTATTATTAATTTTTTTTAATAAAAAAGATTTATTTTTAATTTTGTCAATAATAAATTCTGCTTCTTCTTTTTTAATTTTCTTGTCTTTTGGTGTTGTTATTAAATTCGCTTGAAAATCCGAAAAAATAATTTTAATTAAAAAATATTCTTCAGGAATAAATTTTCTTCTCTTTTCTTCTTTTTCAATTATTAATTTTAAAACAACAGATTGTACTCTTCCTGCTGATTGAGCTCTAATTTTTCTAACTAAGCGTGATAATTTAAAACCAATAATCCTGTCTATAATTCTTCTTGTTTCTTGAGATTCTACTAATAAATTTCTAATCAAGCAAGGATTTTCAAAAGCATTTAAAACTACTTTTTTAGTTATTTCATTAAAAAAAATTCTATTTT
This sequence comes from Texas Phoenix palm phytoplasma, assembly GCF_005774685.2. Taxonomy (GTDB): domain Bacteria; phylum Bacillota_I; class Bacilli_A; order Acholeplasmatales; family Acholeplasmataceae; genus Phytoplasma. The sequence goes on from NZ_VBRA02000009.1 coordinate 157,972, forward strand.
TTTCATTTTTTTTTAATTTTAATATTTCAGACAAATGCCAAGCTATTGCTTCTCCTTCTCTGTCTGGATCAGTTGCTAAAAAAACTTTTTTCCCCTTTGTTTTTTGAATTAATTCTTTTACTAAACTTTCTCTTTCAGGAATAATTTCATAGTCTGGCTTAAAATTATCATTAACATAAATGCCTAAACGTTCTTTCCCTTTTAGAGATAAATTTCTAATATGGCCTTTTGAACACAAAACCAAAATTTTGTCATCAAAATAACTGCTAATAGTTTTAGCTTTAGCAGGAGATTCTAAAATAATAACTTTTTTTTGCATAAAAAACATACCTTTTTTAATATTGAAAAAATAAAATCATTTTTTATTAGTTCAAAAACTAGTATTATTTTATCATTTTTTTGCAAATATTTAAGTCAAAATTGACTTTTTTTAATTTTCCACTTTTTATTTTTTTTATAATAACAGAAAACAATTGATTTTTATTTGATATGTTATTTTGATAATTATAATTTTTTTTCATAATTAATGATAATAAATCTTCTTCATTTAATTCTTCATTAGATAATTTAAAACAATTTTTTAAATTTTCATAATAATATTTTTTTAAATAAGGAAAAAAATAATTTAATAAAAATTCTTTTGGAATGATTTTATCTTTAATGCAACCGCAAATACATAAAGAATAACTATTTTCTAAATTTAAATTTTTATAATACAATACTCCTGGAGTATCTAATAATTTTATTTTATCTTTTAAATTAATCCATTGTAATTTTTTAGTAATTCCAGGTTTATCAGCTGTTTGAGTAGATTTTTTTTTAGTTAAACAATTTATTAAAGTTGATTTTCCTACATTAGGAACACCTGTTATCATTATTTTTAATAAATTATTGGTTCTCTTTTTTTTAAAAGGGTAATTTTTGATTATTTGTTTAATTTTAGGAATAATCAAATTAATGTTATTTCTTTCTTTAGCATCAATTTTTAAAGTAAAAAGGTTTTCTTTTTTAAAAAAATCAATAAAAATATTAATTTTAGAAGAATCTGCTAAAGACATTTTATTTAATAAAACTAAAACAGGTTTATTATTTAAACATTTTAAAAGTTCAAAATTCATACTCGAAAACGGTATACGAGCATCTAAAATAATTAGAACCATATCTACCAATTTTAAATTATTTTTTATTTCTTCTAAGGTTTTTTTCATATGGCCAGGAAACCAATTAATATTATTTTTTGTATTCATACAAAAAATTATATCATTTTATTAATATCTTTATTAATATCTTTATTAATATCTTTGTTAAAATCTTTATTTATATTTTTATCTTTTTTTTCTTTTTGTTTTGAAATTTCTTGTTCTAAAGTGGCTAAAATTTTATTTAAATTTTGATCTGCTTTAAATAATGTTTTGCTATAAATTTTATAAACTTCTTCTCCTATAATAACAATAATAGAACATCCTATTTTAGAAATTATAGTTTCATAAAAAGTATTGAAAAATATCTTTTTTGTCCAATGAAAAGGATTAAAAAAATTTAGAGTATTAGAAACTAAATTAATACATTTATTAGTTTTTTGAAAATTGGCTATGTATTTTTTATCTACTAGTTGTTTTTTTAAAGTAAAAATTCTTCTTAAAGTCATTTTTTTAAAAACAAATATGATTCTTTTTTGAAATAATTCTTCAATACGATGATGAAGATATTTTATTAAGACTAAACTTTCATCTATAGTTAATTCTAAATAAGGAAAATCTGAATCGGGAAAAAAACTAGAAGATATTTTATAAGTTAATTCATGAATATTACGCCATAAAGAAAATATATAATCATTTTTATCTTTTTTAATATCTTTTTTAAATTTTTTTTGTGCTTTTAAGATCAATTCATTCATTTGTTCGTTTGTTAACTTATTGTTTTTAACTTTTAATTGATGAAAATTTTTATTAAAATTCTTAATAATGAAAAATAAATACGTAAGTGAAAATAATAAAAAACCACAAAATAAACCTATAAAAAAAGAAGTAAAAGTTCTAATTTGAATCCAAAAAAAAGATAAATCCATAATCGAAAAAACTCCTGTCAACTTTATATAAATAAAAACAAAAATAATTATCTATTATTATTAAATATAATTTCTTTAATATCTTTAATATTTATAAAAATTTTAAACCTAAATAAATAAAATTTTCTTTTCCTAAAGTAGAATTAATATAAAGTTCAGGAATCCATAAAATAACATTATTGCTATCTACTATGCAAAATAATTTTTCTCTTTCAAAAGAAATAACTTTTTTCTCAATTAAAAATTTACTTAGTTTTTTTTTTCCGTAAGAAAATTGCAAAATATCTCCTGGATTTCTTTTTCTTAAAATAAAAGGTTTTAAAACATTTTTTAAATCAAAATTTATTTTTATTATTTTATCGCAAAACAATAATAATTTTTTATTTGTACAAGAATATAATAAATTTTTTTTATTATTTTTTTGCAAAAATATATTTTTTATTTGTTTTTTTTTTAATTCAAAATATTCATAAGTTTTAATAAATTCCCATTTTTCATTCAATTCCCATTTAATATTAGGTTTATAAAAATTTTTTAATCCTTTAATAATGTTTTTTATTAAAAAAAAATTTTTATTAATTTTATTTTCTTCAAACAAAAATAAAATAATATCTTGTTGAATGATATCTTGTAATTTTAAAAAATATTTTAAACAAAATCCATTATTTTTTTTATTTTTTATTAAAAAAATATTGGTTTTTTCTCTTATGTAATCATAAGCATCAGACATTTGCAAATGAAAATGTTTAATATTTTTTAAAAAATTATCATTAATAGATTTAAAAAAAGGGATAATTTGATTTCTTATTTTATTTCTAGTGTATTTATTCGAATTATTAGTTTTATCTTCTAAAAAAGATACTTTATTTTTCAAAGCATAATGAATAATTTTTTGTTTAGAAAAATACAAAAATGGTTTTAAAAAATAAAATTCATCATCTTTAGAAATATTTTTCATTCCAGCATATCCTAATAAAGAACTACCACGAGCTAGTTTAAAAAGAATAGTTTCAGATAAATCATCTAAATGATGAGCTGTTAATATATAATTAGTTTTATATAAAGAAGCAATTTCTTTTAATTTTTTTTTTCTTAATAATCTAGATTCATTTTGAATATTTTTAGAAGAAAATTTTAATTCAAAATAATAAAAAGGTATATTATTTTCATCACAATATTTTTTAATTATTAACTTATCTTTAAAAGATTCTTTCCTTAATAAATGATTAAAATGAACTACAACCAATTTATATTTTTTTTTACATAAAAAATGTAATAAAGTCATAGAATCAATTCCACCACTTACAGAAATAATATAAAAATTATTTTTATTTAAAAAAACAGATAATTTTTTTTTAAACACAATATTCCTTTTTTCATTTTTTTAATAATTTAATTTTTAAATCTGATAATTTATCTTCTTCTATAAAACTAGGAGTTTCTAACATCAAATCTTGCCCACTTTGAGTTTTCGGAAAAGCAATTACATCTTTAATATTATTAGTTTTCGTCAAAAGCATTACTAATCGATCTAAACCTAAAGCAAAACCACCATGCGGGGGAGTTCCATACTTAAGAGCTTTAATAAAAAATCCAAAACGTTTTTCTATGTCATCATCAGAAAAACCTAATATTTTAAAAATTAATTTTTGAACATCTGAATTATAATTTCTTAAAGAACCTCCTCCTATTTCATATCCATTCCAAACTAAATCATAAGAATTTGCTTTAATATTTTCTGGCTTTTCATTCCATATCGATTCAACTTCTAAAGGAGATGTAAAAGGATGATGCATAGAATAGTATCTTTTTTCTTTATCATTAAATTCAAATAAAGGAAAATCAATTATCCAAATTAAAGATTCTTCATCTTTATTGAAAAAATTTAATTCTTTTCCTAACTTATTTCTTAAAAAACCTAAAGCTTTTAAAGAATTATTATAAGATTCTTTATTTTCTGGAAATAAAATTGCGAAAAAACAAACTTCATTATCTTGAGAAAAAAAATCTTTTTTAATGAATTCACTAAATTTTCCTTTAATAATATTATTTTTTTTAGTTAAAACATTTAATTCTAAATTACAATGATTTTTGAATAATTCTTTATAATAATTTATTTTTTTATTGCTTAATTGTTTTTCTTCATTTGCATTAATTTTAAATCTAATTCCTTTAATTTGTATTTTATTTTTAATTAAATTATTTTCAATTAAAAATTTTTTTTCAAAGAAATTAGTAAATTCTTCAATTAATAAATTAATTCTTAAATCTGGTTTATCACTACCATAAAATTTCATACAATCTTCATATTTAAACCTTAAAAAAGGTAATTTTAAATTAATTTTTAAAATTTCTTTAAAAAGATTATACATAATTTCTTCTATTAATGATAAAATTCTTTCTCTATTAAAAAAAGAAGTTTCAATATCCACCTGAGTAAATTCTGGTTGTCTGTCAGATCTCAAATCTTCATCTCTAAAGCAACGAGCTATTTGAAAATATCTTTCAAAACCAGATATCATATATAATTGTTTAAAAATTTGCGGAGATTGAGCTAAAGCAAAAAATTTATGTTCATGAATTCTAGAAGGTACTAAAAATTCTCTAGCTCCTTCAGGAACTAATTTAGACAAAATAGGAGTTTCTAATTCTAAAAAATTATTTTTTAAAAGTGTATTTCTAATATTTTGAGTTATTTTGTGTCTCTGGATTAAATAATTTTGTTTTTCTTCTCTTCTTAAATCTAAATAACGATATTTTAACCTATATTCTTCAGCAGCTTCTGTTTTATCTAAAACATTTAAAGGAAGCGCTTCAGCTAAAGCCAAAATATTAATTTTAGAAACAGAAATTTCTATATCTCCATTTTTTAAATTATTATTTTTATTTATTCTTTCTAATACTTTTCCTTCTATTTGTACAACACTTTCAATTGTTATTTCTGAAATTAATTTATATTGTTCATTTTTACTATCTACAACTAGTTGAATGTTGCCAGAAATATCTTTCAGAATTAAAAAAATTTTATTGCCTAAATTTCTTTTTCTAGAAATCCATCCTTTTAAATTAACTTTTTGTCCTATTTTTTGAAATGTTATTTCATTTATTTCGTTATTTATAATATATTTATTTTTATTTTTCACTTGATAATTCCTTAATTAAAAATTCTATAGTTTCTTTTTCGTTTAAAATGTATACAAATTCAGTATCGACTTTTTTAATAGTTAATTTATTATTTTTTATTTCCTTTTGACCTATAAAAATAATATATTTAGGTTTTTCTTTTAAAATTTTTTTTAAATTTTTTTCAAAATTAAAATTATTATAATTCATTTCAGAAATAATTTTGTTTTGTCTTAATTTATATAAAAAATCAAAAGATTTTGATAAAAATTGTTCTTCTAAAACTAATAAAAAAACATCTAAATTATTTTTTTTATTTAAATTTTGAAAAAAATTATTTTCATCTAAAATTTCAATTAATCTTTCTAAACCAAAAGCAAATCCTATACTATTAGAATTTTTTCCTCCAAATAAAGAAATTAATTCGTTATATGAACCTCCTCCTCCTAAAACAATGTCTTTCCCATAAGAAGAAGGAATAACAATTTCAAAAACTAAATCATTATAATAATCTAATCCGCGAACTAATTTAGGTTCAATTTGAAAATTAATTTTTTTATTTTTTAAAATATTTGTTATTTTTTCAAATTTTAAAAAAGATTCTTTTGATAAAAAATCTAAAATAACAGGTGATTTTTTAAAAAATTCTTTTTCACAGCATTTTTTGCAATCAAAAATTCTTAAAATATTTTTGTTTATTCTAATTAAACATAATTCACATAAAAATTGTTTATTTTTTTCAATATATGGAGCAAAAACATTTAAAAAATTATCACGAGTAATTTTATCTCCTAAAGTATTAATTTTAATTAATGCTGTTGTAAGTTTAAACATTTGCAAAATTTCTTGAATAATTAAAATAATTTCTATTTCGGATAAAAAATTTTTAAAATTAAGAATTTCAACTCCTATTTGATGAAATTGTCGATAACGTCCTTTTTGAGGTCTTTCATATCTAAAAAATGGACCTATATAAAAAAATTTATAAGTTTTTTCTAAATAATTTAATTTGTTTTCGATATAACTTCTTACTATAGAAGCAGTTCCTTCTGGTCTCAAAACTATTATTCTATCTTTTTTATCTTTAAATTTAAAAGTTTCTTTCATAACCATATCAGAAAATTGATTAGAACGATAAAAAACTTCATTATATTCTAAAATAGGAGTCCTTATTTCTTGTAAATTGTATATATGGAAAATCTCTTTGGCTTTATTTTCAACAAATTTCCATTTTTCTAATTCTTCGAATATTAAATCTTTAGTTCCTTTTATTTTATTTATTTTTTGCATTATTTTCATTAATTATAAATTAATTTATTCCTCTGTATATTTGATAAATATTTTTTATTTTTGATAAAGAAAAAAATATTTGCTTCATTTCTATTATATTAGAAAGTGAAACTTGTAAACGAATAATAATTTCTGAACTTTCATAATTTTGAAAACATTTTATTTTTAAAACATCAATTCTTAAAAAATTTAATTTTTTAATAATTTCATTAACTAAAAAAGAATCATATTTTGCAATAATACAAATCCAAGAACTATATTTTGATTGAGAATAGTTATTCCAATAAGAATTAATTATTTTATCATTATCAAATTTTTTTAAATTTGGACATTCTTTTTTATGAATTCTAACTCCTTTTTCTTTAGTAATGAATCCTACAATTTCTTCTCCTCTTACAGGGGAACAACAATTAGCTAATTCTAATTTTGTTCTAATATTACGTCTATCTTCTATAAAAATATCTATTTGATTTTGAATATTTTTTTTTTTAAAATTTTTTATTTTATCAGGCAATAGAAAATTATTGTTTTTTATTTTTTTTAAATTTTTTATTTTATCAATAACATTATTAATGTTAATTTTTTTATTAGCTATAGCTTCATAAAAATCATTTATATTTTTAATACCTATTTTATTAAAATTGATATTAATAAAATTATTGTCTAATTTAAATTCTATTTTTGAAAAAAGAAGCTTTTTATGAAAAATTTCTTTACCTATTTCTGATAAAGACATTTGTTCTTGTTTTTGTTTATTTAAAAATCTTTTGATTAATTTTTTAGCATAACTAGTTTTTACTATATCAAACCATTCTTTTTTAACTCTTAAAATATTAGAATTAGTTTTTACAGAAATTAAATCTCCATTTTTTAATTTGTAATTTATAGGTACAATTTTACCATTAACAAAACCATTAGTAATTTTATATCCAAGATCAGAATGTATTCTAAAGGCAAAATCAATTAGAGTGGAACCTGAAGGAAATTCTAAAACTTCTTGTTTAGGTGTAAAAACATAAACATTTTGACTTAAAATATCATTCTTAATAGCATCTACAAAATTTTCAGAATTTTTATTAAAATAATTTTCAGATTCTTCAGTAATTTTAATCAATTCTTTATACCATCTCAATTTATTGACTATTTCTAATTGTTTTGTTTCTTTAGAATAAATTTTGTTTTCTTTATAACCCCAATGCGCAGCAATACCATTTTCAGCAATTTCATCCATTTCTTTAGTTCTTATTTGTATTTCAAATAATAAACCATCTTTAGATAAAACAGTGTTATGTAAGGATTGATATAAATTAGATTTAGGAATAGCTATATAATCTTTAAATCTTAAAGGCAAAGGAGAATAATGAGCATGTATAATACCTAAACAATGGTAACACAATTCTACTTTATCAACTATAATTCTGACAGCTAATAGATCGAAAATTTCTGTAAAATCTAATTTTCTTTGATTCATTTTTTTAAAAATACTATATATATTTTTACTTCTTCCTGCAATAGAAAAATTATTAATATTAGATTTATAAAATAATTTTTTTATATTCTTAATAATATTATTTATAGAAATTTCTCTTTCATTTTTTTTCATTTTAATCAAATTTGAAATATAATAATATTCTTTAGGGTTAGTATATCTAAAAGCTAAATCTTCTAATTGATATTTAATAGAAAACAAACCTAAACGATGAGTTAAAGGCACATATATACTTAAAGTTTCTTGAGAAATACGTATTTGTTTATCTGGTCTTATTTTTTGTAAAGTTTTCATATTGTGTAATCTATCACATATTTTGACTAATATAACTCTAATATCCTTAGCCATAGCCAAAAACATGTTTTGTTGGTTTTCTATTTGTCTTTGTTTTCGGTTAAAAACTAATTTAGATAATTTAGTAGTTTTTAAAACTATATCGGCTACGTCTCGACCAACTATTTCTTTTAATTCTTTATAAGTTAAATCTGTATCTTCCAAAACATCATGTAACAAGCTAGCCATTAAAGTGTTTGGTTCACTTTTTAAATCAGCTAAAATTTGAGCAACAGAAATAGGATGAATAATAAAATTTTCTCCTGTTATTCTTTTTTGATTTTTATGTTTTTCTTTAGCTAAATAAAAACATTTATTAATTTTTGATAAAATATTTTCATCTTTAATATAACTACTAATATTTTTGAACAATTTATCATACAATAAATCTTCATTTTCAAACTCATTATTGTTTTTTTTTATTAAATTAAATAACAATTTTTTTACTCCAATTTAAAATATATATTTTGATTAATTATTTATTTTTTTATATTTTTTTATAATTTATAATTGATTTATAATAGTTTTTAAAAAAAAAATAAAAAAATTTAAAAAATTAAACATATAAAAGTTTCTTGTTATCAAAAAAAACTTCTTGAATCATTCCAGCGCCTAAACAAAATTCATCTTTATAAAAAGCACAAATTTGTCCAGGAGTAATGGATTTTATTTTTTGAGGATAATAAATTTTAACAGTTTTTTTGTCTAACCATATCATTTCTATTTCTTGTTCTGGTTGACGATAACGAAATTTTGCTTTCATATTCATTTTACCATGATTTTTATAAATATCATAACTTCTCCATACCATATCTACAACTATAGCAGAATCACTATATAAATAAGGACTATCGATATTTTGATCAACATAAAGAGTATTAGTTTTTAAATCTTTTCCTACCACAAACCAAGGAGAAGGATTTTCTTTTGTTACTTTTAAATTTAATCCTTTTCTTTGGCCGATAGTATATTTTATTACGCCTTCATGTTCTTTCAAAAAAACATTATTAACATCTTTAATAGGTCCTTTTTCTGTATTTAAATAATTTTTTAAAAAAGAAAAAAATTTTCTTTCCCCGATAAAGCAAATACCTGTAGAATCTTTTTTATTAGCATTAATCAATTTTAATTCTGAAGCAATTTTTCTTACAGAATCTTTTGTAATGTCTCCTAAGGGAAAAATAATATTTTTTAATTGTTGTTGTTTTAATTGAGATAAAAAATAAGTTTGATCTTTGTTCTGATCTAAAGATTTAGTTAAAACTGGTCTTTTTTTTATATAAGTAATTTTAGAATAATGACCCATAGCTATATAATCAGGGTTAAATTTTGAAGCATATTTAATAAAAGTTGAAAATTTAATCTTATTATTACATAAAACATCAGGGTTAGGAGTTAAATTTTTTTTTAAAAGTGATAAAAAATCAGAAAAAACTTCTTTCCAATATTCTTCTGTAAAATTCACTTTGTGAAGTTTAATTTTTAATTGTTGAGCCACAATAGAAGCATCTTTAAAGTCTTGTTCTTGAGGGCAAATATTTTCATTAATAAAAGGATTTCCTTTAATATCATAATTTAAACTACTATCCCAGTTACGCATAAAAATCCCTTCTACATCATAACCTTGTTTTTTTAATAAAAAAGCAGATACACTACTATCTACACCCCCAGACATTCCAATAATTACTTTTTTTTTCATTTTCCCTCTTTAAAATAATTTTTTTCAATATTTTTTTATTAATTTGTTTTATATATTTTTTTTATATATATTCATTTAATTTACAAAATCAATTGGTAATTGTAATTCTGTTCTGAAAGAAATACTATTTTCTATAATTTTCGGTCCGGGAGCCATTTGTTGTCTTTTATAATGAGAATTATAAAATTTTTTAATATATTTTTCAGTTAATTCTAAACTTTGTTCAAAAGTTAACATAAAAGTTTTATTAATTAAATATGCTATTTTTTCTTTACTAAAATTATTATTCAATCTATGAAATAAAATAAAATCTTCTATTAAAATTTTTAAAGTTAAAAATTCATTTATTTTTTTTAAATAAATTTCTTTTAATTTAGAATTAATAGGTATAATTTTTTCTTCAAAATAAAAAATAATTAATTCTGTCATTAAAGTATTAGGTAAACCTAAATTAACATTATATAAATAATCATAATTACAATATTTAGGAGAAATTTTTCCTAAAGCTATTTCAGATAAATTATCACTTTCTAAAACTATTTTTTTACATTTTATTTCTTTATCTTTATTTAAGAATAAATTTTCATTAATAATTGTTTTAATGCCTAATTCTGTCACAAATTCTTTTATTAAAAAAAATAATTCTTCTTCTGCAAAATATTTTTTTTCTATTATAACAATAATATTGTCTAAAGATTCTTTATTCATTGCAAAACTTTGAACAACAACCATAAGAGTTAAAAATTCATTTATTCTGTCTGTTAATTTCAAAACAATTTTAGAATTTTTAATATTAGATATTTTAGTTTTTAATGATTTAACTTGAATAATATGAGATAATTTTAAATTTTCTTTTAATTCAGGTGTTTCTACAAAAGGTTTAGTTAAGAAAGGTTTTTCAAAATAATAATTTTTTACTTCTTCTAATTCATAATAAGATTTTAAAAAATTAAATTCTTTACCTATTTTTTGATCAGCAAAAGTAGTATCAACTCTACGTTGGAATTTAATAACATCAACAAAAACATCTACAATTAATTTTTTTTCTTCATCGAATAAATTTTTTTCACCAATTAAATTACCTAAAACAGCAGCTATTTTATGGCTGGAAAAAATATGATTTGTAATAGATTCAGTAATACCGCTACTAGTATAAAAATATCCGCCTACTTGTTTTCTAGAATGATTTAAAACAGCCATTTTACGAAAATTTACTTTACCAATATGTTCAGTTGAAGCCGATAAATTGAAAATTAAATGAGCCCCATTTAAAACTAATAAATCACTAGGAGATTCAATATTCCATAAATCTTGACATATTTCTACGCCAAAAATAATATCAAATTTTTTATTAATAAATAAAATATCACCAATAGGAACTTTTTGCCCTAGAAAATCAATAATTTGACTTTTTATTATTTTTCCAGAACTAAACCATCTTTTTTCATTAAATTCTTTGTAATTAGGTATTGTTTGTTTAGGAACAATTCCTAAAATCTTTTTATCTTGGATAACTACTGCTACATTTAATATTAATCCTTCTAAAAAGAAAGGCATACCAATTAAATAAACACCTTTAAAATTATTATTATTAATTATATAATTTAAAGATTTTAAATTTTCTTCTAAAAAAGTAGTGTCAAAAAATAAATCTCCTGAAGAATAACCACTTAAACATAATTCAGAAAATAAAACAAAACTTGACTCACTTTTATTTAAAACTTTAATAATACTTTGAGCATTTTTATAAGGATTTCCTACTTTCAAATCAGGATTCGATAATTCTATTTTTAAAAAACCATTCCTATACATTCTCTTTTTCCCTTTCAAGTCCTTTCAGGTTTATAATAAAAATAATTTAATCATAAAGTAAAAATATTAAAAAATATAAATCCTTTTTATTCAATTATTTTTTAAAGGGGTTGTTTTTTCCATAATAAAACCAATAATTAAAATAGATAAAAAAGAAAAAAACAATCTTATTGAAGATTGAGTTAAAAAATAATATAAATTAAAATTTTTTATGCTTTCGAAAAATATAGAACAAAAAATAATTATTCCATCTGTCAAAAAAACTACTATCATAAAATTAATACCACAAATATCTTTTAAGATTTTTTGAAAAATATCTATTCCTCCGGTAGTATATCCTAAACGACGAATATTACTTAAAGCAAAACCAATAAAAAATCCACCTACAACAGAAGCTAATGTTAATTTTAGATATATATTATCTTGACAAATAGTTTTCAATAAAAAATTTTGTTCTTCATCTCCAAAAAAACGAGCTAATCCTAAAACTCCTAAATTTAATATAATAACTAAAACAACAGTTTTATAAACAAAATCTTTACCAAACATTTTGTATCCAAATATTAAAGATACAATATTATAAAAAATCATAAAGTTAGTAATTATAACATCTGAAATTTTATGCTTAAAAAAGAAAAATTCTAAAAATTGAACTGTTAATATAGATAAACCATCAATACCACCGGTATTTAATCGAGTTCCAAAAGTTAAAAAATAAATAATCATGACTAAAATTAAATCATTAAAAATTAAATATGACCATTTATATAAATTACTGTTTTTGAATTGTTTATTTTGCATTATTAAAAAACCTTTTTATATTTATTATGTTTTAGCTGAATATTTTTAAAATTTTTAATAATCAATAATAAATTATTTTTTTCTTAAAAAAGAATGAATAAAATCATCTATTTCTCCGTCCATAATTAAATTAATTTGACTAGATTCATAATTTGTACGATGATCTTTAACCATTTGATAAGGATTAAAAATATAACTTCTTATCTGATGACCCCAACTAATATCTTTCTGATTCTTTTTAAAACTTTGTGTTTTTTCTTTTTGTTGTTCAATGGCTAATTGTAACAATTTGATTTTTAAAATTTGCAAAGCTTTTTCTTTATTTTTTATTTGACTTCTTTCGTTTTGACAATTTACTACTATATTGCTAGGAAAATGAGTTATTCTCACAGCAGAATCTGTAGTATTTACGTGTTGTCCTCCAGCGCCACTACTTCTAAAAACATCAATTCTTATGTCTTCGTCTTTAATTTCTATTTGAATTTCTTCATTAATTTCTGGCAATACCTCGCAAGAAGCAAAAGAAGTATGTCTTCTAGAATTCGAATCAAAAGGAGAAATTCTAACTAATCTATGTATTCCTTTTTCAGATTTTAAATAACCATAAGCATGAAGACCTTTTAAAGAAAAACTAACAGATTTTAAACCAGCTTCTTCTCCTTCTTGTAAATGTAATATTTTAATTTTAAATTTTTTTTTTTGAGCATATTTTTGATACATATTAAATAACATTTGGCACCAATCCTGAGATTCAGTTCCTCCTGCTCCAGAATGTAATATCAAAATAGCATCATTCTCGTCATAAGGTTGATTTAATAAAATATCAATTTCAAATTTTTTTAATTTTTTTTTAATAATTTCTAATTCTTTAATTAATAATAAAAAATCTTTTGTATTTTCATCAGTTATTTTAAATAAAACACATAAATCATTAAAACTTTTTTTAAAATTATTAAAAATATTAATTTTTTCTTTTATTCTATGAAGTTTTTGGGTAACGTTTATAACATAATTATTCTCTTTTTCCCAAAAAGAAGAATTTTCCATTATTAAATTTAAATTTTGTATTTCTTTTTGTTTTTCTTTTAAATTTATTTTTTCTTCTAAAGAAGTTAAAATATTTTTAAGATTTTCTAAAATTTTATTAACTTCATACATTTCCATAAATTTTAATAAAATTCCTTTCGATCTTAATAAAATTTCTATTAATTATTTAGAAATAATATTTTCTAAAACAGATGATTTTAAAATCATACAACTAATATCAAAAGTAATATTTTGTATCATTTCATTAAATAATTTTTGTCCTTCTGATTGATAAACCATTAAAACATTTTGTTGCCCATAACCAACAAAATTAATACTCTTTCTTAAAGAAAGCATTAACGAAATATGTTTTTTAAAATGCATATCAATATTATGCAATATAATTTCTTGTAAAAAAATAAAGTATTTTCCTTTGTTCAAATTATTAAGTTTAATTTTTATTTTATTTAAAAGCTCTTCAACCGTTAAATAAATAATTTTTTTTATTTCTATTTTAGAAAATTTTGGATTTTTCATATTTACACTTTTAAAAAGTTCTAAATTTAAAGTATTCTTATGAAATAATGAAATTTCTAAAAAATTAATTAAATTAACTAAATTTTCTTCTTTTTTTATATTTTTTTGAAATTTTTTATAGAAAAATAAATCAATTTTATAATCCAAAATTTTCTTTATTAAACTTAATGTTATTTTGTCAATATTAGCATCATCAGATGTTAATATTTGTCTTCTTTGTTTATAAATAATATCTCTTTGAAGTCCTAAAACAGAATCAAATTGTAAAAGAAATTTTCTACTATCATAATTACTAGATTCAATCTTTTTTTGTAAATTAGTAAAAAAATTTGTCAAAAACTTAGAAGAAATAAATTCTTTTTGTTGTTTGCTTTGTTGTAATAAAGAAATTAATTTTGTAATTTTACTACCACTAAATCGTATAACTAATTCATCCTCTCCTGAAACGAAAAAACGAGAATATCCTTTGTCTCCTTGTCTTCCTGAACGACCTCTTAATTGATTATCAATTCTTCTGGATTCATGTCTTTCTGTTCCTAAAACTGCTAAACCGCCTAATTCTTTAACTCCTTCACCTAGTCGAATATCAGTACCACGTCCTGCCATATTAGTCGCTATAGTAACAGCTCCTTTATTACCTGCTTTAGCAATAATTTCAGCTTCTTTAAAATGATTTTTAGCATTTAATACTTCGTGTGGTATTTTTCTTTTTTTTAATTTTCTTGAAATTTCTTCAGATACTTCTACAGTCACAGTTCCTATTAAAATGGGTTGTTGTTTTTTAAATCTATATTCTATTTCATTCATTAAACCTTCCCATTTATCTTTTAAATTTAAAAAAACAAAATCAGGCGCATCTTCTCTAATCATAGGTTTATTAGTAGGGATTTCTATTACTGGCATATTATAAATATTTATAAATTCTCTTTCTTCTGTTTTAGCAGTTCCTGTCATTCCTGAAAGTTTTTTATAAATACGGAAAAAGTTTTGATAAGTAATAGTTGCAGAAATATCTGTTTCCTCTTTAATAGTACAACCTTCTTTAACTTCTAATGCTTGATGCAAACCTTCACTAAATTGACGACCATGTAAAATTCTTCCTGTAAAATGATCAATAATTAAAACTTTATTTTCTTCTACCAAATAATCTTTGTTTTTTTCTAAAATAAAATAAGCTTTTAAAGCATTTTTTATACAGTGTAATAAAATATAATTTTTAGGATTATAAAGATCTTTAGTTTGAAAAAAAATTTCTGCTTTTTTAATTCCTGATTCTGTTAATTCTATAGTCTTATATTCTAAATCAATTATATAATGTTGTTCTTTTAATTTTCTAACAAAACGATCTGAATCCATATAAAAATGAACATTTTGTTTTTTTTGATTTGAAATAATTAAAGGAGTTCTTCCTTCATCTATTAAGATTGAATCAACTTCATCTAAAATTGCATAATTATATTTTCTTTTCATCAAAATATTAGAAAATTTCATTTCCATATTGTCTCTTAAATAATCAAATCCTAATTCACTATTTGTAGAATATAAAATATCACATTCATAAGCTTTTTTTTTTGCTTCTATATTTTTTGATTTAATATTTAATCCTACAGACAAACCTAAAAAATTAAAAACTTTACCTATCAAACCATTAGCTTCTCTATCAGCTAAATATTCATTAACAGTTACAATATGAACGCTTTCTCCAGTTAAAGCATTTAAATAAGCAGGCAAAACAGAAGTTAAAGTTTTACCTTCTCCAGTTTTCATTTCAGCTATTTTACCTTGATGCAAAACAATAGAACCTAATATTTGAACACGATAACAATTTAATCCAGTTATTCTCCTAGCGGCTTCCCTAGCTAACGCAAAAGCTTCTATTAAAAGTTGATCTAAAGAAAAACCTTTTTTAAAAAGTGTTTTTAATCTTTCTGTCTCTTTGGGAAAATCTTCATCTTTAAGTTTACTAGTATAAATAGCTAATTCATCTATTTTATCAACAATTTTTTTATTTCTTTTTTCAAATCTTTTAGAAGAATTAAATAAATTTTTTATCCAATTAAACATAATATTAATGTTATTTAAAACAAACCTTTCTTATTTAAAAAATTATTTTAATAATTTAAAAAAATTAAAATTTATTTAATAAATATTAAAATATTAAAATTTTTTATTTATTTATTTTTGAATTAATTTTTATAATTTTTAAAATATAAATTACAAAATTTACGAAAAATAATTAATTAATTATTTTTAACTTTTTTTATAACTATAATATTTAAAAATTATATAAATTAAATTTTTATTATTTAAAGTTTTTTAAAAAATAAATATTAATAAAAATATATAAAAATATAAATAAAACTATGTTTCATGTTTATTATATATTTTATATACCATAAAATTAGAAACATAGTTATAATTATAATTTTTTATCTAATTATTTAATTTAAAATTAAAAAAATTAAATTTTATGTTTATGTTATTTATTTTTTTGATTCTAAAGATTTTAAACCAGCTAAATTTAACAAACTCCAAGGTTTATTGTAATAAGGGTTAAAAAAGAAATCAACAAAAGCTAATTCATTCATGGACATATCTTTTTGAATACAAACACTTAAAGTGTTCATTTTTTCAGTTAAATCAGCAGTAGATAAAATTTGTCCACCTAAAATTTTATTTGTTTCTTTGTTGAAAACAATTTTTAATAAAACAGGATCAAAAGTATTCATAAATTCAGGTCTATTAGCGTCTTTAATAACAACAGAATCACAATTAATACCCATAGATTTAGCAAAATTCTCAGTCATTCCTGTAGAAGAAATATTTAATTCAAAAATTTTTACACAACTAGTTCCTTGAGTACCAAAATATTTTTGAATATTTTTCTTAATATTCATTCCTATAATAGTACCCATTCTAATAGCGCTAGTAGCTAAAGGAATGTAAGAAGGTTTTTTAGTAGGATTGAAATAAATATTAGTGCAATCTCCACAAGCATAAACATCTGGATGAGAAGTTTGTAAAAATTCATTAACTTCTATAGCTCCATTAGGTGATTTTTTTAAAAATTCACCTACTAATTTTGTATTAGGTAAAAAACTCACACACATAATTACCATTTCAGTTTCAAAAGAACCTTTATCAGTTTGTACATGCGTTACTAAATTATTTTTAAGGATAAAATTAACAACTTTATGGCCTAATAATAATTTAACATTATTATTTATTAAAGTTTGTTCAGTTATTGAAGTAAATTCTTCATCTAAATATTTAGACATAACTCTATCTTGAATATCTATCATAGTAACTTCTTTTTTTTGATGAATAAAAGCTTCAGCTAATTCTATTCCAATATAACCGGCTCCTACTATAGTTATTTTTTTAATATTTTTAGCATATTCAATAATTTTATTAGCATGTTCTAAATTTTTAGAAATTAATACATTCTTTGAATTCATTCCTTCTATTTTAGGAATAACAGGCCAAGAACCACTAGATAAAATTAATTTATCAAATTTATCTATAAATTCTTCATTATTTTTTAAATTTTTAACTAAAATTTCTTTTTTTTCGAAATCAATTTTTAATACATCATGTCTTAATCTTACATCAGCACCCATCTGAATTAATTCTTCAGGATTTGAATAAAACAAACCTTGTTTATCTTTAACAATTCCACCAATATATAATGCTATTCCACATGAAAGAAAAGATACATTATCATTTCTTTCATAAACAGAAACTTTTACATCTTCATTATTATTTATCATTGTTTTAACTGCAGCAGTACCAGAATGAGTACATCCAACAACTATTACTTTCATTTTTTTCTCCTAAATGAATAAATCATTCTATATAATTTTTAAAAATAAAATAACTTAATTTTTTTTATAATAAATTATTACAGAAAAAATATTAATAATTAATAAAATTTTATTTAAATTTATATAAAAAATAACAAAAATATTGATATTAAATTTTGTTAATATCTTCTTTATATTATAATGAATATTTTTAATTAAAAAAATATATTTTAATATTTTTTGATAAAAATTAATTTTACTCTTTCGGTAATTTTTCTATTATTTTAAATTCTTCTTTTAATTTTTTAAGAATAGTTTTATTAATTTTAATTCTTGCTAAAAAATCTTTTTGAGTAAATAACTTCTTTTCTCTTTCTTTAACAATATTTTCTGCCAATACTTTTCCTAAACCATCTATAGAAATAAAGGGCATAATTAAACATTTATCACCTTCAATAATAAAATTATATGCATCAGATTTATTTAAATCAATTGGCAAAAATTTAAATTTTCTTGAAATCATTTCAGAAGCATTTAATAAAGTATTAAAAATATTTTGTTCTTTAGCAGTAATATTTTTTTTATTTAAAGAAGACAATTTAGAATTAATCTTTTCAATATCATTTGTAATCATCAATTCATAATCAAATTGTTCTACTCTAGTAGAAAAAAAACCACTATAAAATAAAAGAGGAAAATTTACTTTAAACCAAGCAATTCTAACTGCCATCAAAACATAAGCAGCTGCATGAGCTTTAGGAAAAAGATACTTAATTTTACTTAAAGATTTTATATACCATTCTTCTACTTTATTTTCTATTTCTTTAACTAAAAATGTCCATTCTTTAGGGTTAGAATGTTGTTTTCCTTTACGAACAAATTCCATAATTTCAAAAGATTTTAATTTTTCAACATTTCTATTTATTAACGTATTCATAATGTCGTCACGACAACAAATAATATCATCAAAAGAAATATTTTTGTCTGCAGTATTATTTTCAAAATCACCTTGTTTTTTCAAAACATCTTGAGCGTTTTTAATCCATACATCTGTTCCATGAGAAAGTCCAGAAACTTTAACTAAAGTAGCAAAATTAAAGTCTTTTTTTTCTTTTTTATAAATATTTTTTAAAATATCAATAACAAATTTAGTTCCAAATTCAGGAATCGCTAAAGAAGAAATATTTTTAACAGTTTGAGAAAAAATTCTATAAACTTTAGGATCATCTGTAGGTATATCTTGATAACGATTAAAAGGAAATTTTTCAGGGTTTTTATGAACATAATCCATAAAAAATTTAATCAACATAGGATCATCATGTCCCAAAATATCCATTTTAAATAAATTATTTTCAAAAGAATGATAATCAAAATGAGTAGTTTTCCAAGAAGAAGTAATATCATTAGCAGGAAATTGAACAGGTGTTATTTCAAAAATAGAATTCTCATTAGGAACAACTACAATTCCTCCAGGATGTTGTCCAGTAGAACGTTTAACCCCTTCCAAGAAATGAGTTCTTCTATTTATTTCACAAAAACGTATTTTATCTTCTAAATTTTTATCTTTAATAAAGCCTTTTATATAACCAAATGCATTTCTTTTAGCAACTGTTTGAATTGTTCCTGCTCTAAAAACATAATCTGAACCTAATAATTCTTTAATATAACCATGAGCTTTACTTTGATAATTTCCTGAAAAATTTAAATCTATATCAGGAGTTTTATTTCCTTCAAAACCCAAAAAAGTTTCAAAAGGAATATCTTGGCCATCTTTAATAAATTTTTTAAAACAAAATGGGCAATTCATATCTGGAAGATCATAACCTGAAAAAATACCTTTTATAGAATTATAATCGTTTTTATCAATATTTTTAGAATTAATATAGTTTTGATATTTTTTTTCTTTTTTTTCTTCTTCACTCATTTGAGGAAAAACAGTATATTGACATTGAGAACAACGATAATGTGGTTTTAAAGGATTTACTTCAGTTATTTCTAAAATATTAGCTATCAAAGAAGAACCAATAGAACCACGAGAACCAACAGGAAATCCGTCTTCTATTGATTTTTTAACTAATAAGTAAGTCAAATAGTATATAGGAGCAATACTAGGGTTAGATTTAGAATTATTACTCTTATCAATAATTTTTTCAAATTCAAAAAAAATTCTTTTCTCAACTAAAGGATGCATATGTTCTCCATAAATTGATTTAGTTTTTTCTTTTATTAAGAACTCTATTTCTTTTTTAATACTTGGAACATTTAAATTATTTGAAAAAGCATTATCTTTAAGGAAAAAAAGTTTTTCAGGCAATATATTAATTTTTTCAATTTTTTCATTCAACAAATGAGTATTATTAATAACTAAATCTTGTCTTAATTGTTCATCTTCTATAAAAGAAAAAGAATCTAACATTTCTTGAGTAGTTAAAAAATAATTATCAGGCAAATTATCATGATTATAATTAGATAACCTATGTAATCCACCACCGATTAATTTTGCATTAATATAAACTTCTCTATAAATTTTATCATAAGAAGATAAATAATGAACGTCTCCTGTAGCAATAACAATTTTATTTTGTCTTTTAGCTTCTTTAATTATTTTCATAATAGTGTCTTGGATAATTTTTATTTTATATTCTTTATTATTGCCGCTTAATTCAAAAATAATATGTTT
Organism: Texas Phoenix palm phytoplasma; assembly: GCF_005774685.2. Classification (GTDB taxonomy): domain Bacteria; phylum Bacillota_I; class Bacilli_A; order Acholeplasmatales; family Acholeplasmataceae; genus Phytoplasma. The sequence goes on from NZ_VBRA02000009.1 coordinate 178,633, forward strand.
ATAAGCGTTGATAGGTTGAACTTCTATATAATCATAAAAAGAAATAACATTACTTAAATCTTTATCATTTTGATATAAAGCTGTATTAAAAACTTTACCATCAAAACACCCACTTCCGATTAATAAACCTTCTCTATTTTTAACAAAATTAGATTTCATAACAATAGGTTTTTTATAAAAATCTTTAGTTAAAGAGTCACTTAAAAGTGAAAACAAATTTTTATAACCAATTTGATTTTTTACCAAAATATTAACATGATAACTTTGTTCAATTATAAACGGTAAAGAACCTTTTAAATCGTAAAAAGTTAAAATATTTTGTTCTTCTAATTGTTTAATCATTTCTAAAAAAATTAAACCAGTTGAATAAGAATCAAATAAAGCTCTATGACTTTTTCCTTCAAGAGGGTTTTTTATTTTAAAAAATTTTGATATTTTTTGCAAATTAAAAAATTTTAAAACTGAATTAAAATGTTTTCTTGCTAAATTTAAAGTATCTATTACAGGAGTTGCATTAAAATTAAAATTTAATTTTTTACTAACTTCTTCTAAGAATCCTATATCAAAAAAAGCATTATGCGCTACTAAAGTATATCCTTCAATAAATTCAAGGAATTTTGGAAAAACTTTTTCAATAGTAGGTTTATTTTTTAAATCATCATTTTGTATTCCAGTTAAATCTATAATTTTTTGACTTAGATCGATTTCAGGATTAATCAATTGGTTAAAACATTCATCTGTTATCTTTCCGTTTTCTATTTTTACTGCTGATAATTCTATTATTTTATCTATATTTTTAGAAAGACCTGTTGTTTCTAAATCAAAAACAACATAACTATTTTTTTTTAAATTAAAATCAGAAAAATAAGGATAATCTTCTTGATTTGTAATAAAAACAGGTTTTTCTTCATTAAAATTAATTTCTAAACCTAAAATAGGTTTTATATTTTTATTTTTAGTATGCTTATAAATTTCCGGATATACATAAATACCATCATGATCTGTAAAAGCTATAGCTTCGTGTTGCCATCTAATAGCTGTATCAATATAATCTTTTGCACTAGTTACAGCATCTAAATTAGACATTTTAGTATGAAGATGAAATTCAATTCTTTTTTTACCTTTATAATTATCCATTCTTTTTAATTGAAAAGGAACCGAATTTATAATTTTATAAGGTTTATAAGATGAATTTTTTTTATCAAAATTAAAACTAAAATAAAATTCTTGATTTTTTTCATATTTATCAACAAAAGAATCAATTTCTACTAAAATTCCTTCTTTTAAATTTTTTCTAATATGAATTAAATTTTCTTCTTCAGCAAGAAAAAATTTTCTATATAAAATAGAATCTTTTTTTTCTAAAGGTTCTAACAAATAAAAAGAAAACAAAATACTTCTTCCTTTTGCTACAACATATTCTTCTTTTTGTTGTATATAACCTTTAATTTTAAAATAACTATATTTTTTTCTAAATTCTTTTATTTTATCATTTGTAATAGGGATACTATTAAAATCAATATACTCAATTTTATTATTTTCTTTATTAATTATTTCTTTAATATTAACTTTATTCATGTTTTGAGTTTTTTCTATATCTTTAATTTCTTTAATGTCCTTGATTTTAAATTTAAAAAGCACACCATATTTTTCTTTTAAAATTACTTGCAATTCTTTTAGAATTTTTTTTATTTTGTTTAAAACATAATAGTCAGGAAGAACAAAATATTTAATTAAATCACAATCACAAAAAAATTCACATATTTTTAATTCAAAATCAACATAATCAATTTTATATTTAAAAATTTCAAAAATTTTATTTTCTTTTTTTTGTTTAATAATCAAATCTAAAATAAAATAAAATTTTTCATTCCATATTAAAGTTTCATCATTAATATTAATATTATCAATATTATCAAAATTTAAATAATTATTACTAGAAATAAAATTATTTTTTCTAATCAATATCTTAAAATTAAAAAAAACAGAATATTCATGCAAAAATAATTTTGTTATTTCATCTAAAAAAAGATATATTTTTTCTTCAAAATATTTTTTAGGTAAATATTCAAAAACAAATAATTCAATACTTTTAAATTCGCATATTTTCATTTCAAAATTAAAAAAAATAATTCTATTTTTTAAAAAATTAAATAAAGTTAAATCTTTATTTCTTTTTTTCAAAATACGATATAAAAGTTCTAAAAAAACTTCTTTTTCTAAATTACTTATCGAATTTAATTCAAAAAAAATATTAGTCTTTAAATTTTTTATAATTTTTTTGCTTTTTTTTTCTATAAATTCATTTACCTTTTTTTCGAAATTATCCATAGATTTTATAATATCGCTTTTTATTGGATTTGTAAAAAAATATAAATTCCAAGTTTTTTCTAATACTTTAATTTTTACTTTTTTAAAAACAAAAGAAAAAGAATTATCAATATTATTATTTAAATATTTTTCGAATAAAGATATTTTATCTTTATAACTATTATGGATTAATTTTTCTTTATTTTCTTTCCTATCTAAAGGTATAAACATTTTTATTACTCTTCTGAATAAAATTAATTTTTTTTCTAATATAAAAAATTATATAAAGAACACAAAATAAAATAAATCAATAAAAAAATAATTATTAATTTTTTTAATATTTTTATTTTTTAATCAATTTTTTAATAATTTATATATCTTAACTTATTTTAATTTATTTTTTATTCTTTGGTACTGATGGTCGGACTCGAACCGACATGAGTTTAATCTCGTTTGATTTTGAGTCAAATGCGTATACCGATTTCGCCACACCAGCATATTTTTTTTATTGAAAAAAGTATAATATTCTTACTTATATTATAACATATATATTGTATTAATGATATATTATATTATTTTTTTAAAAATTTTAAAAAATAAAAAAATGTGTATTTCTATAAAGAAAATACACAAATTTATTTTTTTAGTGAATTAAAAAAATTATTTTTTACTTATTCCTGATTTAATTGCTGCTTTAGCAACTGCTTCAGCAACTTTATCAGTAATATTATGTTCAAAAATAGAAGCAACAATTTTATTTTCATTTAATTCTTCTTCTGGAATAGCTGAACATAAAGCTTTAATAGCAGCCAACTTCATTTCTTCTGTAATTTTAGTTGCGCGAGCTTTTAAAGCTCCTTTGAAAACGCCGGGAAAAGCTGACAAATTATTAATTTGATTAGGAAAATCAGATCTTCCTGTTGCAACAATTCTAGCATTTCCTTTTTTAGCTTCTTGAGGCATAATTTCAGGAACTGGATTAGCTAAAGAAAAAACAATAGCATCTTTATTCATAGTAGCAACCATTTTACTATTAACTAAATTTGGTCTAGATAAACCTATGAAAACATCTTTATTCTTTATAACTTCAGAAATATTTCCTTTTTCATTATTAATGTTAGTTACTAATGACATTTTCTTTTGCATATCGTTTAACCAATCGCAATCTTTTTGAACAGCACCATTTTTATCTACTAAAACTATATTTTTTACTTTCAATAAAAGCAACATCTTAGCAGTAGCTATTCCTGCAGCACCAGAACCTAAAATAACTATTTCAATATCTTCAATATTTTTTTTAACTACTTTTAAAGCATTCAAAAGAGCTGCAGATATAGCAATTGCTGTTCCATGTTGATCATCATGGAAAACTGGTATATCTAATTTTTCTTTTAATTTTTCTTCAATATAAAAACATTCAGGAGCTTTAAAATCTTCTAAATTAATAGCACCAAAAGTAGATGAAATTTTAGAAATTATATTAACAACTTCATCTGAATTTTCTGAATCAACACATATAGGAAAAGAATCTATATTAGCAAATTTTTTAAATAACATTGATTTACCTTCCATAACTGGAATAGAAGCCAATGAACCAATATTACCTAATCCCAAAACAGCTGTTCCATTTGTTAATCGAGATAGAATTAGACCGTTTTTCTGTTTTACTAGATATTAATCTAAGCCCCTCACACCACCGAACAAGCAAGTTTCCAAGCATTCGGCGGTTAAAAAAGTTTTTGCGTTAAAACTTCTTTTTCCTCTTTCGCCTTGTAAAGGTTGTTACCCTTTTCCTTGGTGAGTCAGTCCACTTCTTTCTTCCAAAAGAAGCTTTGTATTACTCACGACTACTATGATTCTGCTTTTTCCTTGCTTCCACAGACTATTCTGTGTTTTTTTTCAGAGAATTTTTTTCTCTAAGAGAAGTTTAGGAAGATCGAAGTTACTCTAATTATCTACGCGACTCCTTTAGGTATGCAGACCTTTTTATAATTTATTCTTCCATCTATATAACATGAAAGAATAAGTTATTTTTTTTATATAAAGGTAGGTTCAAAGTTAGGTTAATAACAACCTTATAATTTTTTTATTTTTTTTATAAAAAAAATGATAATTTTGAAAATTTGAGAAAATAATTTTCAAATAACTTTGGCAAACAGTTACAATTCATTTCTGTTCAATAGTACAATTACTCCGTTTATTGCATTTAGCCTTCTTTCATAAAGGTTATCCATGTGAGTCATTCTTCTGGCGTGATCTTGTTGGATATGAATTTCTCCTCAACCCGCTTTTATTCTTTGCTGTAACTTTTGATTCTTTCGTTTCAAAAGCCAAGAATCTGAAGGAACACATTATCATGATGTTCGTGATGCGTGAAATCACTGATAATTAGGCATCATTTCGCGCCCTAAATCTATACCTAAAATAGCATGTCCTGATAATAAAACAACATCTTGATTGGAAGTTGAAACAATTTTTAAATTATTATCAAAATCTAAAATTAACCAAGTCCAACCACTACCAAAAAGTTTTTGACATTCTAAAGAAAATTGATTTTTAAAATTTTCTAAATCTCCAAAATAAAGTTTAATAAATTTATGTAATTCACTTTTATCATCATATTTTGTATTTAATTTTAAAATTGACCAAAAAAAACAATGATTTAAAAATCCACCACCATTATTTAATCGAGATAGAATTAGACCGTTTTTCTGTTTACTAGATATTAATCTAAGCCCCCCACACCACCGAACAAGCAAGTTTCCAAGCATTCGGCGGTTAAAAAAGTTTTTGTGTTAAAACTTCTTTTTCCTCTTTCGCCTTGTAAAGGTTGTTGTCCTTCTCCTTGGTGAGTCAGTCCACTTCTTTCTTCCAAAAGAAGCTTTGAATTACTCACGACTACTATGATTCTGCTTTTTCCTTGCTTCCACAGGCTATTCTGTGTTTTTTTCAGAAAATGTTGTTCTCTGAAAGAAGTTTAGGAAGATCGAAGTTACTCTAATTATCTACGCGACTCCTTTAGGTATGCAGACCTTTTTTATAATTTATTCTTCCATCTATATAACATTAAAGAATAAGTTCATTTATTTGCAGGTAGGGTTCAAAGTTAGTTAACAATAAACCTATAATGTTTTTTAAAAACATTGATAATTTTGAAAATCCAATAATATAATTTTCAAATAACTTTGATGAACAGTTACAATTCATTTCTGTTCAGTAGTACAATTACCCCGTTTATTGCATTTAGCCTTCTTTCATAAAGGTTATCCATGTGAGTCATTCTTCTGGCGTGATCTTGTTGGATATGAATTTCTCCTCAACCCGCTTTTATTCTTTGCTGTAACTTTTGATTCTTTCGTTTCAAAAGCCAAGAATCTGAAGGAACACATTATCATGATGTTCGTGATGCGTGAAATCACTGATAATTAGGCATCATTTCGCGCCCTAACAGTTTGTCGAATGTCTTCAGGTATTAAAGAAACATTTTTTAATAAAAAAGTTATATCATTTTTTTGTATATCAGGATATTTTGATAAAGCAAAATTTAAATTATTAATATATGTTTGATGATGTTTAGTATATCGCGATAGAATTAAGACGTTTAGCTATTTTTTTAAAAGTTATTATCTTAAGCCCCGCACACCACCACGCAAGCAAGTTTCCAAGCACGTAGCGGTTACAACATTTTTAATATTAATTATTATTCAAATTATTATCAATAATATATTGATAATTTTTCTAAATAAAATATGTATTATTAAAAATATATTTCTTTTTAATAATTTTTTTATAAATCGATAAAAAATATTTTTTATATTTCTGATAAATCAATATTCAAAAAATAATCTTTATCTTTTTAAAAAATAATATAAAAATGTGGTTTCCTCTTTCGCCTTGTGAAAGTTATTATCTTTCTCCTTGGTAGGCCATTATACTAAAACATTCCAGTTTAGCTTTAAGTTTCCTACGACTACTATGATTTTGCTTTTCCCTTGTCCCCACCAACTTAGGTGTTTTATTTAATTAATAAATTAATAAATAAGGGATTTAGAGAGATAGAAGTTACTATAAAAAACTACCGTGTACTTTTAGGAGAGATAACCTATTCCAAAAATATATAGGTGGATTTTTGTCTATTTTCCTATAAAAAGGATGATAATTTAATTTGTCAGTTTAAACAAATTAATACAAAAACTAAGAAATTTTTAATATTTCAAGGTTATGTCATAACTTCTCTTTTTTCTCTTAGGATTATTTCAAATCTTATCCATGAGTACTTTCATCTTGCGAAATCATATTGGTTAAATAATTTTACCTCAATTCGCTTTTATCTTCTGCTGTATTTTATAGTCTTTTCATCCCATAAAACAAAGATATGATGTACAACATTATCACAGTTGTTGCAATTGGTTAAATTGCTAGTATTTTATGCATCTTTCTCGCCCTAAACCTGACAATACATATGATATCGATTAACAATATAATTTTCTATTGAATTAATACTACTTTTTTTAAAAACAACTTTATTATTATATATTTCTATTCCTCTAATTAATCTATCTAAATCAATAGAATCATTAACTCCAGTAAAAAAAGAATCTCTTTTTAAATAATCTAATCTATCAAAATCTAATTGACTAGACAAAAGTTTTTCTAATAAAACAAATCTATGTTCCTTATTTATAATCGCGATAGAATTAGAAAGTTTTAATTTAATAAAAAATAAATTAATTATTAATATTTATTTTTTCTAAGCCCCGCACACCACCACGCAAGCAAGTTTCCAAGCACGTAGCGGTTACTCATAAAAAATGAGTTTCCCCTTTCGCCTTGTAAAAGTTATTAACTTTTTCTTTAGTAAGCACATTACATTTCAATATTCCAATTGAAAATTTGATTAACCTACGACTACTATGGTTCTGCTTTTCCCTTGCCTCTTTTAAATAAATAATGATAAAAAAATTATTTTTTTAAGTAAGAAGTTTAGGGAGATAGAAGTTACTAAAAACACCACCTTTATACTTTTAGGAGAGATAACCTAATAATAAATATAAAATATAAAAATAAAAAATAATTAAAAAATAAATTTATTGATTAGGTGGATTCTTGTTATTTATATAAAAATTAAAATGATAATTTAACTTGTTCCAATTTATAACAAATTAAAGCAACAAGAAATCGGGATTATAATTATTGTATCCCGTTTTTAAGACTGATTTCTCTTATTTCTCTTAGGAGCATTTCAGCTCTTATCCTTGAGTATATTTCACCTTGCGAAAATCTTATTGGATAAATAATTTCACCTCAATTCGCTTTTATCTTCTGCTATATTTTATAGTCTTTTCATTCCATAAAACAAAGATATGATGAACAACATTATCACAGTTGTTACAATTGGTTAAATTGTTAATGTTTTAAGCATCTTTCTCGCCCAATCGGATCTCTAAAAACTTCTAATCTTTGAAATTCTTCTGGTTTGTTAAATTTTTGTTTCTTTAACATTAAAAACTCTCTTTTTTAAATTTTTTTATTTAAATTGAAAATATAAAAAAACTGATTTAAAACAGTTTTTTTATAATACAAATAATAATTTTCTTGAAAAAATAAATATAAAAATATTTAAATTCTTAAACAATTAGTTCTACTAAATCGCCATTTTTTAATAAAAAAGCACTAGCATCATCAGTATCTAAATGACATTCTAAAGAAAAATTTTCATCTACACGGCATAAAACATTACCTAAAATTCCTGACTTAATTCCTTCTATTTTTATAGAAACTATTTGTTTATCAATAACATTAAATTTTTTAGCATCAATTGGAGATAAATGTATATGTC